>DATHNH010000159.1:0-3662 GCA_035486255.1 Solirubrobacteraceae bacterium
GTGCTGGAGCGGTCCTTCGACCTCCCTGGACAGATTCTTAACGCGGTCGTCCGTGAGGGAGTGACGGTCTTCCCAGGGGTACCGACTATGTTTGCCATGCTGGCAAGGCTTCCTTCGCTTGAGCGCTGGGACTTGGCCAGCGTCCGAACGATCACAAGTTCCGGATCCACCCTCGCGAGCGAACAGGTGGCTTGGCTCCGCGGCGCCTTCCCAAGGGCGCAGATCTTCTCGATGTACGGGTTGACGGAATGCAAGCGTTGTACGTATCTCCCGCCGGTCGACCTTGAGCGAAAGCCCGACAGTGTCGGCGTTGCCATCCCCGGAAATGAGATCTGGCTGGTCGACGCCGAAGATCGGGTCGTCGCGGCGGGCGAAGTCGGTGAGCTAGTCGTACGTGGTCCGACGGTCATGGCCGGCTATTGGCACCGCCCCGAGGAAACGGATCGACGCCTTCGCCCGGGACCGGATCCCGGAGAGGTTGTGCTCTACACCGGTGACCTATGTCGGCTCGATGATGACGGGTACCTCTATTTCGTATCGCGGATGGACGACGTGATCAAGTCACGCGGGCAGAAGGTCGCTCCCGCCGAGGTCGAGGCTGCGCTGCGATCTTCGCCCGGCGTGCTTGAGGCTGCTGTAGTTGGGCGGCCTGACGAGGTTCTCGGTCAGGCCATCCACGCCTTCGTACTAGTGAATGACCGCAGCGAGGTGACGCCGGCCGTTCTGCGCGCGGCATGCCGCGAGCGGCTTGAGCCATTCAAGGTCCCACAAGCCATCGAAATCGTCGACAGCCTGCCCCGGACGGCGAATGGGAAGGTCGAGAAGACCGCGCTTGCCTGATTCCGCGCAAGGGAGCTGAGGAGATACACGAATGCCCACCGTCATCGCGCTCAAGGACGTTCTCGCCGACCTCCGCGGCGATCCGGAACTCAAGAATCTCCCCGATGACGCAAGTGTGCTCGGCGATGTAGGCCTGGACTCGCTCGAGCTGCTGCAGTTCATGCTCGAGGTCGAGGCCAGACTGGCGGTCGAGGTCGATTTCGAGCGGCTGGGCTTCGAGCAACTGGAGTCGCTGACTGATCTCGCCTCGTTCCTCGACTCGATGCCCCGGCAGTGACGCCGCTCACCGTACTTACGTCGTCTGTTGGCCTCGGCGCGTATGTCACGGCCCTGCTGCATCAGGCACTGTTGCGCGACGCGGGGTACCGAGTCGACGTTGAGGTCGTCGAGGGCTGGTTCACCGACGACCACATCGAGCGCCACCTCATGCACCAGAAGGCCTTCCATCGAGACTTCCGGCTTGCGCTTGCCGGTCGACGCATGGCCAGGAGCATCGAGGGGCGCCTTGACGACGAACGCATCAGTCGACTGCTCGCCGCTTGGCGCGGAGACGGCCGTGCCCGCTTTCTCGTCTGGTCCGGATATTGGCTGCCCGTGCTCGAGCGCTATGCGGCTTCCGTGCCGGACGCGCATATCGAGCTCGACCTCTGCTTCGCCGACGCCATCGAGGGCGATTCCTTTCGCGTCAACCACGAGCCGGCGGGCGTCGTGCGACGGGAGTTCTGGCTATTCAACTGGCGGCGACGCGCTCTCGGCAGGCGCCTCCCGGTGCCGGCGGGTGCTCCGCTTCGGTTCGCTGAGCGAGCGCGGCGGCTTGTCGCCCACGGCGGCGGCTGGGGCTTGGGGACGTACGCCGATGTGCTGACGGAGTTGTCTCTCGCCGGCTATGCGCTCGATGTTCTCGGTCCCGGTTCTCCTGACTGGGACGGCCGAGGACCGCTCGACCGGCGCTACGTGCCCGACCCGGAGTGGCACCCTTGGATACGCAACGCTGCTGGAGACCTCACCTTCCCACCACTCGGGGAGGTCCTCCCCGACGGCGAGGTGCGCTATCGATCGCAGCCCAGATTTCCTGCGGCACACGTGAACGTTCGCGAGGCGATGGCCGTGGTCAGCAAGCCGGGTGGCGGCACGCTGCTCGACTCACTCGCTGCGGCGACGCCCGTCGTGCTTCTCACCCCGTGGGGCGAGCCGGAGGCGAAGAACGGTGCGCTGTGGGAGGAGCTCGGCTTCGGGATCGATTTCCAGCGCTGGCGCCAGACGGGCTTCGACCACCGCGTGCTCGAGGATCTCCATCGCAGGCTGCTCGAAGCCGGCGCGCAACACATCGACCCACTCGTGGCCGAGGCGGTAGCGTGACCACCGAGCTGCGCCCTCTCGCCGGAGGCCCATCGTGGATCGTCATCCAGCTACTCGAGCGCTGCAATCTCCGGTGCAACATGTGCTATGAGTGGGGCGAATCCGGGGCCTATAAGTCCTTGCCCGGCCTTGCTGAGCTCGATCTCGACGTACTTCTCGAGCGGCTCGAGGAGTGTCTACCCGGGAAGCCGCGCGTCGAGTTCTTCGGCGGTGAGCCGTTGCTGTATCGCGGCATCTGGAAACTTCTCGAGGTGCTCGGCGATGCGGGGTGTGACGTTTCCTTCCCGACGAACGGCACGACCCTTGTCCGGCATGCCCGTCGACTCGTGTCCGCAAATCCGACCCGGGTCTGGGTCTCGCTCGATGGCCCGAGGGAGATAAACGATGCGCAGCGTGGTGCGGGCGTATACGACCGCGCGACCCGCGGGATCGATGCGATCGACCGTCTCAAACGAGAAACCGGCCATCCGTATCCCGAGCTCGGTGTCACCTTTGTCGTGACACCGGACAACCACCACACTATCCAGGACTTCTTCCTCGAACTCGACCTTTCACAACTCAGCGGCGTCAGCATCGAGCTGCAGAGCTACGTCACGGCTGAGCAGCATCGCCACTACGCGCGTGTAGCCCACGAGAAATTCGGAGTGATGACAACGCCGAGCGCCGCCGCCTACGTGCGCGACCCGGCAGTGTTCGCGAACCTCGATGCCGACGCGGTCGTCCGCCAGATGCGTCGCGTGCAGAATGAATGCCGTCAGCGCGGCATCCGCTTCTTCAGCCAGCCGCATACCCTGGAAAGCGAAACGATCGCCGCATACCTCTCGGCTGATTGGACGGCGATGGCAGATCACCACCAGCGCTGCGCCGTACCATGGATGTACGCGGAGATCTCGGCGCGCGGTGATGTCACAACGTGCCACTCGTTCTACGACATCACGGTTGGAAACATCTACGACCGCAGCTTGATCGACATCTTTCACGGGGAGCGCGCCGCGGAGGTTCGCTCCCACCTCCGGCGTGAGCTCTTCTCGATTTGCACCGCATGCACGAGGTATTACGCGATATCGGCCCATCCCATCGCCCGGACAACCGCAAGGCAGAGTAACGACTCATGACCCAGGTGAAGAGTAGTCCCGTCGTCGATCGCGTTGCATTTGAGAAGCTGCGCCGTATCGCGCCCATTGCGCTCGCCGCCCGCCGAGCTCGACAGGTCGTGCGACCGCTGCCCGATGAGGTCTCCTTCAAGCTCACCAACCGCTGCAACCTACGCTGTCACCACTGCTACGAGTGGAGCGACGACGGCTACCACCACACGTTCGAGGCCGAGGAGCGCAACCGCGACCTCGACATCCGTGTGGTGGCCAAGGTCCTCGACGCGACGCGCGAGCGCGGGGCAAACGTGTTCCTCTGGGGTGGTGAGCCATTGTTCTATTCCCACTGGGATGACCTCGTCGAACTGCTCG
>DATHNH010000160.1:0-2979 GCA_035486255.1 Solirubrobacteraceae bacterium
GAAAGCGTATTTGCAGGCAAAAGCGCAGTAGGCAAAGCTCGAACCTACATTTGGGCTGATCGCGAAGCGATCGATCGGAGCAGCTCCGGGTAGAGCTCGAACAGTGTCGCCAGCGGCAGGCCGACGACGTTCTCGTAGTCGCCGCGTATCTCGCGAACCAGCACGGCGCCGAAACCCTGGATCGCGTATCCGCCGGCACGTCCACGCCACTCGCCGCCGGCCACATAGCAATCGATGAGCTCCTCACAACAATCGCGAAAGACCACCTCCGTCCGAGCGAGCGCGACCTGCTCGCGCGGCCCGCGCAACAGTGCCACCCCGCTGAATACGGTGTGTGTAGCGCCGCTCAATGCCCCCAGCGTCTCACGCGCGGCCGCCTCGTCCCGAGGCTTGCCGTAGATGCGGGCACCGAGCGCTACCAATGTGTCCACCCCGAGAACCGTCCCCGCGGCGCCGGCGGAGCGTGCGGCACGTGCCTTGAGCAGGGCGTTCTCGACCGCCACCGACGCAGGCTCTCCCTGCTCGATCTCCTCGACGTCGGTCGCGTGGACCGTGAACGCCACGCCAAGCCGCTCGAGGATCGCTCGCCGCTGTGGCGAGGCCGAGGCTAGTACGAGCGCAGGCGGCCGTCCCATGACCTACCCGAGACAAGCCGCTGCGCCGCGACAAAAAAGTTCGTGCGAATCGCTCACGACCACCTTCGAGAAGAGCAGGACGCCTCCGCTCAGCTGCCGAGCTCCGGAAAGAACAACGCCGCCTCGCGGGCCGCGGACTCGGCCGAGTCCGAGCCGTGCACCATGTTCTGACCCATCTCGACGGCGAAGTCGCCCCTGATCGAGCCGGGAGCCGCCTCGAGCGGGTTCGTGGCGCCGATCGCTTGGCGCGCCGCCTTGACCGCATCGACTCCCTCCAGGACCATCGCGACGATCGGCCCGGAAGTGATGAACTCCACCAACTCGCCGAAGAAAGGCTTCTCGGCGTGCTCGGCGTAGTGGCGCTCAGCCAGCTCCCGTGACACCGTCATGTGTCGCAGGGCAACGATGCGCAGGCCCTTGCGCTCGAAGCGAGCAATGATCTCGCCTGTCAGCGAGCGGGCGAAGGCGTCCGGCTTTACGAGGATCAACGTACAGTCCATGGGGTCCTTTGTGGTTGGAGGATGTTGCGGCCCGCGCCGGCCAGGTCGAGAGTGGTTCGAGACGCTCAGGAAGTCGGTCGTGGGCGACGGGCGCCGCGCGGGCGCTGACTCTTGGGAGACGTGTCCGGCTCCCGCTCTTCGGGAGCCGTCTCGGAATCGGTCGCGACCGAGCTCGGCTCGGAGGAAAACGAGGCGCTGTCGCCGACGAAGCTCGCCGGCTCGGGCGCCCTGACCGCGGCGCGCCTGGCGGCGCGAGCACGTGCCGGAGACACTGGCTCCACATCATCCAGCGGTGCCGGCTCCAGCTCGGCTCCGGCGCGAGTACGAGCGGCGGAGCCCGGGGCGCTCGCGCGCTCGGGGCGCGTGCTCCGGCGTGCGGGCTTTGACGAAGGCACGTCGGTCTCGCAGTACGGGCAGATCGTCCAGGCGCGGTCCAACGGGCGCGAGCAGCTCACGCAACGCTCCTTGAGCTTGCGCAGACAGCTTGGGCAACGGACGAAGTCTCGCTCGATGCGGTAATCGCAGTGTGGACAGAGGCTGTTGTCGAGTTCGTGCAGGCGCGCTTCCGCGGCCTGCAACTCCAGTTCACGCTCGCGTACATCCTCCAGGTACTCGGGTGGGCGCAGGATCATGTACACGATCGTTCCTACGAAAGGGAACAGCGATGCGGCCGTGGCACAGCCGACCAGCATCGGATCGGCGATCCGTCGACGCGCGTCGGCGAACGTCCAGTAGACCAGGGAGAAGTACAACACCACCAGGAACAGGATCAACAGGTCGATCGCAAGGCTCAGGCCGCTGCTTTCGATTCCGAAATACGCAATTGGTGGCATTGAAGATCCCTACACTGCCTTACAGGAGTCGTTGCGTGCGCCGGCACTCAGGCCTGTGCGAATTGATACTAGAACGGGCATCGGGCGGACGAGTTTAGAGCTTGGCCCGGCTGAATCACAGGAACAGGCGGCCGAAACCATAGCCGGCAGCGAAGAACACGAGGATCACGAGCGCCACTATCAAGGCGACCGCACCAATCATCGTGAGCACCGACGGGCCGTCGTCGTTCATGCAGACCCGCTTCCCCGAATGCTCTGTGATCGCTCGAAGCTCGCTCCGATACCAGCCATACCGGGGTCCAGACCGTGCTCGCGCGGACGAGCCAGTAGATCTCCCACCAAATACACAGAGCCGGTAGCCAGTACCGCTCCACCGCCCTCGCGAGCACGCGCCCAGTTGCGCGCCGCCGCCAGGGCTCTGGCCGGCTGGGGCTCACACGTAGAGTGTTCGAATCCGAGTTGACCGGCGAGCGATTGCAG
This sequence comes from Solirubrobacteraceae bacterium, assembly GCA_035486255.1. Classification (GTDB taxonomy): domain Bacteria; phylum Actinomycetota; class Thermoleophilia; order Solirubrobacterales; family Solirubrobacteraceae; genus Palsa-744. Next base: position 2,449 of record DATHNH010000160.1, read on the forward strand.
AGTCGCCGGCGACAATGCCCTCTGGCTCGGGGGGGCGGTGAACCATGCTCGCTCACACAGCGGTAGCAGGACTCGGAGCATGCTGGTGGCGTCCTTGTCCTCGAGCACCCCGAGCACGAGCGCCAGCGAGCGCTCTTCGAGCAGCCGCGGCAACGACTCCACCAGCGCGGCGATCGCCGCTGGATTGTGGGCGCCATCCACCACTGTGAGCGGATCGCTCGAGACCACTTGCATGCGACCGGGGACGCGTGTGGAGGCCGCAGCCTCCCGCACCGCCTGCTCATCGAGAGCAAGCCCGCGGCGCTTCAGATAGGACTCGGCCGCAAGCCGTGCAAGCGCGAAGTTCTGCCGCTGGAACGAACCGTGCACTCGCATTTGCAGATCCTCGCGAGCTTCGCCCGCGACCAGCAGCTGGGCGCCGCGCTCGGCGGCAACGGCGCGGGCAAGGGCAAGCACCTCGGGCTGTGGCTGTGCGCCAAGCGCCAAGACCGAGCCCTCCTCGAGAACCGCCAACTTCTCGGTGGCGATGTC
>DATHNH010000161.1:0-17069 GCA_035486255.1 Solirubrobacteraceae bacterium
ACACTCGGCGTCGATGCGGTGCACACCGTTCCCCCGGAGATCGTCATGGCTCAGGTTCGCGCTGTGGTCAGGGACATCGGCGTCGACGCCGTCAAGGTGGGGATGCTTGGCAGCGTCGAGACGGTGCGGGCGGTCGCCGCCGCGCTGGACGAGTTGCCCGCCGAGACCCCAGTCGTGGTCGATCCCGTGATGGTGAGCGAGTCCGGCACGCGGCTGCTCGAGGGCGACGCCGAGAGCGCGCTCGTAGCCGAGATCTTGCCGCGCGCCACGATCGTGACGCCAAACCTCCCTGAGGCGCGCGCGCTCGGACGCCACACCGGGCAGGCCATCCCGGCCCGTCGGGTCGAGCAGTCGCCTCAGGAGGACGAATACGAGGCGATCCTCCTCGCGCGCGCGGTCTTGTCGCTCGGCCCCGACATCGTCGTGCTAACCGGCGGTCACCGCATCCAGGCGATCGACCTGTTTCTGGACGGGGCCGCCGAGGCCGAGCAGATCGTCGGCATCCCAGGCGAGCGATACCCGGACGGCGCCGCGCACGGCTCCGGGTGTACTCACTCGTCCGTGCTCGCCGCTCAACTCGCACTGGGGCGCTCTCCGTTGCAAGCCGCTTTCGCGGCTCGCGCCCTGGCGGGTACGGCTGTCGCCGATGGTCTGCGTGATATCGGCGAGGGCCCAGGCCCAGTCGACGTGCTGGGTCTCACGCGCATGCGCGTCCGATAGACGGCATCGAATGGGGCCCGTTCGCGCGTTTGTCATAATCGCGGAGCATGAAGCTGCTACGCGTCAAGCCCGGTCATGGTGAGGTTGTGCTCGCCGAGGGCGACGTCGCGGTACCCGAGCAGTATGGCGAGTTGCTGGCCACCTTCCGTCGCGAACTCGACGCGGGCATGTGGGCGGCGATCCCGACCTCGACGCACTTGGGACGCCGCGAGGCGGAGCTGGTGCGCAGCTTCGAGGATGTTCCAGCGGACGCCGAGCGGGTGATCTTCTTTCCGCGAGCCGCCGGGGGTGGCTGATGGCCCTCGCGCTCGGTACCGCGGCCCTCGTGCTCACAGCACTGCTGTCGGTACTCGCCCTGCCGTCGCTCGCACGGTCGCTCGAAACGGTGCGGCAAAGGCTCGTCGAGCGCTCCGGTCACAAACGGCCGGTGCCCGTGGACGAGTACGATCCGGGCCGCGAATTGCGCGCCGAGCAGCGTGCGCGCGCCCTGTTGCGCTCGTGTGTCAACGAGGAAGAGTGGACCATGTACCGCGACCTCGGGTTCCTGCGCGTGTGGGGCACGCTTGACGAGCGACCTTACGCCTACCTGGTTTATCCCCACAAGCCGATCCTCGCCTATGTCCCGTCCACGAACCACATGCTCGGCGAGTACTGCATCGAGTTCCCCGATCGCACACGCCCGTATGGCAGTACCCGCTTGCCGGATTCAGACGACGTGCTCGCCAAGTGGGTGGCGCTCACGGCCGACGAGCGCGCTCTGATCGAGCAAGCCAACATGCACCTGGCAGGACGTCAGATTCGCGTCGCCAAGGCAAGACGCGATCTCGTTCGACTCGCCTGTTGGGAGCGTGAGCGCGTGGCCTCACACAGGCGAGTGCCACGTCGCGCCGGTAGTGTTCCCGCGCTGTGAGCACATCGGACGCCTTTGACGTCAAGCACCGCTCGCGTGCCCTGATCGAGGGACCCGAGCGCGCCGCCGCGCGCGCCTACCTGCACGGGATCGGCTACACCGCCGAGGACTTGGCCAAGCCGATCGTGGGGGTAGCACATTCCTGGATCGAGACGATGCCGTGCAACTTCAACAACCGCGTGCTTGCCGCCAAGGTCAAGGAGGGCATCAGGGCGGCCGGTGGCACGCCGATGGAGCTCAACACGATCGCTATCTCCGATGGCATCACGATGGGCACCTCGGGCATGCGCGCCTCGCTCGTCTCGCGCGAGCTGATCGCCGACTCGATCGAGCTCGTCGCCTCCGCTCACGCTTTCGATGCGCTCGTCGTCATCTCCGGCTGCGACAAGACGATCCCCGCCGCGGTGATGGCGCTCGCCCGCTTGGATGTCCCCGGGCTGATGCTCTATGGCGGCTCGATCCGTCCTGGCCGCTACAAGGGCGAGGATGTCACCATCCAACAGGTCTTCGAGGCTGTCGGCGCGTTCGCCGCCGGCAAGATCAGCGAGCAGGAATTGCACGAGCTGGAGGAGGCCGCCTCGCCCGGCGCCGGCGCATGCGGTGGACAGTTCACCGCCAACACGATGGCGATGGCCTTCGAGGTGCTCGGCATCTCGCCGGCAGGCTCGTCGATGGTCCCCGCCGAGGACGGGCGCAAGTTGCAGGTGGCCGTCGAGTGCGGCGAACTGGTCATGGATGTTCTGCGCAGAGGATTGCGCCCCAGCGAAGTCATCACCAAGCCGGCGCTCGAGAACGCCATCGCCGCCGGCGCGACGAGCGGCGGCTCCACCAACATAGTGCTGCATCTGCTCGCTGTCGCCCGCGAAATGGGAGTACCGCTGTCGATCGAGGAGTTCGACCGCATCTCCGACGCAACGCCGCTCTTCTGTGACCTGCAGCCAGGAGGCCGATACGTGGCCACCGACCTGTACGAGGCGGGCGGCGTCCCGCTCGTCATGCGCCGTTTGCAGGAAGCGGGAGTCCTGCGCCCCGAGGCGATCACCGTCACAGGACGCACGATCGCCGAGCACGCCGAGCTCGCGAGCGAAACACCCGGTCAGATGGTCGTACGCACGATCGGCGATCCGCTGAAGCCGACCGGCGGCTTCGCGATTCTGCGCGGCAACGTCGCTCCCGACGGCTGCGTAGTCAAGCTTGCCGGCCACGAGCGCCGCCACCACGTCGGCCCGGCGCGTGTGTTCGACGGGGAGGAGGCGGCAATGGCTGCCGTGCTCGCCCACGAGATTTCCGAGGGAGACGTAGTGGTGATCCGCGGTGAGGGTCCCGCGGGAGGACCTGGCATGCGTGAGATGCTTGCCGTGACCGCCGCGATCGTCGGCGAGGGCCTGGGGGAGAGCGTCGCGCTGATCACCGACGGGCGCTTCTCCGGCGCAACCCACGGCTTCATGGCCGCCCATATCGCACCCGAGGCGGTTCGAGGAGGCCCGATCGGAGCGCTCGGCGATGGCGATCGAGTAACGATCGACGTCGAAGCGCGTCGCATCGACGTGGCCCTGACCGACGAGCAGATCGCGGAGCGCCTGTCGGCCTACAGTCAGCCACCACGCGCCGACGAGCACATCGACGTCGCCATCCGCAAGTACGCGAAGCTGGTCGGGTCGGCCGCCGAGGGCGCCGTTACGAGCTGAGCAGCTCTCCCTGCTCGTCAAGTTTGCCCGCACTTAGTTCGCGCGGAGTCCCACGCCACGTACGACACGTACCCGCGCGGTGGGCAGACGCGTGTGTGTCGCGTCTGAAGTTCGATCCGGTCTCTGCGCGCACGCGAGACACGCCTTGCGAAGACACGCCACCGATAATGGGGCGTCGCCGCGTCGCTACTCGACGATGAACTCGCTCAGCAGCTCGTTGAACGATGCAGGACGCTCCAGCATCGCCATGTGCCCCGTGTCCTCGAAGATCACCTTGCGCGAGTTGGGGATCAGCTGCTCGAACACGCTCGCGTCCCGCACGGGGATCACCTTGTCCTCGGCACCCCAGACGATCAGCGTGGGACAAGCGATCTCGGGCAGACGCTCCTTGATCGGATAGTCGATGTTGGCGCGCAGCGCCTGCATGAAGCCGGGCTTGCCGGCTCCGCGTAGCTGCTCGGCCGCGAGCGCCGCGGACAGCTGTCTCGGATGACGCGTCACAAATCCCAACGTCATGTTGCGCAATCCGGGACGGCGCGCCATCCAGTCGGATCGAGCGGCCGTCCAGCCGGTGTAGAGGGCGATCATCGGCGCCAGTCGGCGCAGGTACGGCTCCAAGCGTTCGACGTCGCGGTGACGGTATGTACTGATCCCCGCGGCCGATACGAGCACCAGGCGCTCCACGCGCTGTGGGTAGGCGATCGCGAGCTCGGTCGAGACGAATCCGCCCATCGAATTGCCGACGACCGTGGCTGCGCTGACCCCGAGTGTCTCCAACAGTCCGTCGAGCGCGCGCGCATACGCAGAGATCGTGATGTGCTCATGCGGCATCGGCGAATGGCCGAAGCCCGGCAGGTCCATCGCGATCACACGGTGATCTTGCGCGAACACGGGCAATTGCTCCAACCAGTTCGGCCAAGAGCCCGAGAGCCCGTGTACGAACACGATCGCGGGACCCTCGCCCAGGTCGATGGTGTTGATCTGAGTCTCGCCCACGCTGACCCAGCGCTGATGCTTGCGCCAGTCGACGTCCAACCAGCTCGAGCGTGCCTCCGAGCCATAGGAGCGACGACGATCGCTTCCGTTGAGAGTTCCGACGCCGCTCATCGTTCAATAATGTACTCGTCATGCGCATCGCCATCGATGTCGACTCGACTCTGCACCACTATTGGGATGTCCTCTCGGAGGTCTCCCGGCGGCGCTTTGGCATCGAGCTGCCATACGAGGAGCAGTTCACGTGGGGCATCACGCGGCTGCGCCCCGATCAGCTTGAGCTGTGCATCGAGGAGAGCCACAGCGACGAGAGGATCCTCGCCGGCCGTCCCTATCCGGGCGCCGTCGAGACGATCCGCGGCTGGAGCGAGCAAGGCCACTTCATCCACATCACAAGCCATCGAGCGAGCGCGTGCGCGCCCGTCACCGCACGTTGGCTGGAGCAGCTCGGACTCCCATTCGACGACATCTGCTGCTCCTACGACAAGGTCACTCGCTGCGTCGAGCTCGACATCGACATCTTGATCGACGACAGTCCGCTCAACATCGCCGCCGCGCTCGAGCGCGGTATCGCAACGGCGACGATTCTTCACCCGTGGAACGCGGAGCTGTGTGAGGTCGAGGACGTGCTCGGCGCACACGACTGGTCAGAGCTGGCCAGTTTGCTGGAGCCGGTTCTCCGCGCGCCTGCGCCCACGCTCGTCGGCCCGAGCTGACGCTTCGTGCTGTCCGGCGCTCCGTGCTGATCGATGCTCCGCGCAGACGCTCCGATCCCCGCGCAGACGTCGAGCGCGGACGTTCGGCGCCGACCTTCGATCGTGGGCCCCGCCGGATCCTCTTCGGCGACCTCGGCAGGGCGCCCGCCCGCCGCGGCGAATTAGGCGTGGTGATGAGCACTGTTGCGCCCGACACATCGCTCAGTGAGCCATGGATGCGCGCGCTCGCTTTACTCGACGAGGATCTGCGTCGCACCAATGCGGCCCCGCGCACACGACGCGCCTACGCGATCGACACGCTGCAGTTCGCGTGCTGGAGCGATGCCGGGGAGACAACGCCCGAGGACGTGGGCCCCCGCGACATTCGCCGCTACCTGGCCAGGCTGACCGAGCGCAAGCTCTCGGCCACCACCACCGCTCGCAAGTTGGCCGCGATCCGTGCCCTGTTTCGCAGCCAGCGCGAGCACGGCCACATCGAGCAGAGTCCAGCCGACCTGCTGGCGACCCCGCGTCGAGCTTCTCATCTGCCGCGTGTCCTCAAGGCGCCCGAGGTGGCCCGGCTGCTCGATCGCATCCCCACGGGCGCCCCCCTCGATATACGCGATCGAGCCTTGTTCGAGCTTGCCTACGCCTGCGGTCTGCGGGCCGAGGAGATCGTCTCGTTGAATGTCGCGGACGTGGACCATGACGCCGAGCAGCTGCGTGTCGAGGGCAAGGGATCGAAGACGCGCTTCGTCCCGGCCGGTGAGCTGGCGCTGAGTGCCGTGCGCCTCTACCTGGAGCGGGCCCGCCCCGCACTCGTGAGCGGCCCTCGGAGTGACGCGGCGCCAAGTGCGGCCAGAGCGGACCGAGAGGCCCGCTCCGCCGATGCCGCACGTGACACGCAGGCGCTGTTCCTCAGCCGCTCCGGCCGGCGGCTCGGTACGAGCGACGTGCGTCGCCGGCTGCGAGCGTGGACCACGCGCGCCGGAATACCGGGCGGAGTCTCCCCGCACGCCCTGCGCCACAGCTTTGCAACCCATCTCTTGGACGGCGGCGCCGACCTGCGTTCGATCCAGGAGCTGCTCGGCCACGCGAGCATCTCGACCACTCAAGTCTACACTCGGGTAGAGTCCGCCAGACTCAGAAGCGCCTATGCGCGCAGTCACCCTCGGGCCTGATCGGCGGGAGAAGACCCTGGAGACGAACGTCAAAGCGATCGAGCTGCGCGAACTGTGGCGGCGGTATAAGAACGACAACGACCCTCGCGCCCGCGAGCGGCTGGTCGTCGCTTACTCGCCGCTGGTCAAGTACGTCGCCGGACGCACCGCCGCAGGGCTCCCCCCGCACGTGGAGGAGGCCGACCTGGTCTCCTACGGCCTCGTCGGCCTGATCTCCGCGATCGAGCGCTTCGACCCCTCGCGCGAGATCAAGTTCGAGACCTACGCGATCACGCGCATCAAGGGGGCCATCATCGACGAGCTGCGCTCGATCGACTGGGTGCCGCGCTCTGTGCGCGCTCGCGCAAGGGAGATAGAGCGCGCCAACACAAAGCTCGAGCATCGTCTGCAGCGCACCCCCACCGACGAGGAGATGGCCGCCGAGCTCGAGCTGACGGTGCCCGAGCTACACGAGTCGCTGCTTGCCATATCCCATTCCTCGGTGGCCGCGCTCGACGAGCTGTGGAGTGTGTCGGACTCAAGCGGAGACCAAGTCTCGCTGATGGACACGATCGAGGATCCCAATGCCCCCGACCCGTCGCGTGCTCTGGATGTAGGTGACCTCAAGGATCGCATCGCCGATTCGATCGCCTCGCTTCCCGAGCGCGAGAAGCTGGTGATCGCGCTCTACTACTACGAGAACCTCACGCTCCGCGAGATCGGTGAGGTCTTGGGCGTCACCGAGTCACGCATCTCCCAGCTTCACACCAAGGCCGTTCTGCGCCTGCGCGGGCATATGCAAGAGGCCTCTTTCGACTGACGAAGCGGCCTCTTTCGAGGAGCGCGGCCGCGGCACGCGACCACTATCTCGAGGTCGAGCGGGCAGCGCCGTTTCGTCGGTCCGGCTACTCTGGTGTGGCGATGGCTACCAGAGCAATTGTCACCTCGCACCCGGTCGTCGCCTGCGACGTATGCGGTCGAAGCCTCCTGCGAGGAGAGAGCCCCGACGTGTTTCTCGCCGGTGGACAGCGCCGCACGGTCTGCGAGTTGTGCGTGCCGAGGGCCGCGGCCGAGGGCTGGTTGCGGGAGGCCGACAACCACTCCTCGAGCGTTCGTCCCACGCGTTCGCGCCGCGCCGGCTCACTGCTCGGACGGCTACGCCAGCTACGCGAGCCGGCTCACAGCCCGCTACGCCGCGAAAGCCAGGCCATCGGTCGTCTCGACGACGCCGAGGAAGAGGTGGAGCTTCCGGGGGAAACTCTCTATGACCCCCTGGACGGCGAGGCCGGTCGACAAGGTATCTACGAGCAGGAGATCTACATCGGCTCCGTGCAGGCTGGTGACCCGCATGTGGCCGGCTGGAGCCCGGAGGACGATTTCCCGTCGACCGGCGACGCTGGTGTGGAGGATGCGCCAACCGCGCGATCGCGGCCCGTCCGAGCGGGCGAACCGGTCCGCGAGGCCTTCACGACAGGCGAGCTGAAGGTCGCACGCGCGCTCGAGGTCTTCAACGCCGGTGAGCAGCCGCGGAGAGTCGCCGGCGTCGCCCGTTCGTTGGGCGCGCCGACGGTCACCGTGAGGCCGCTGGAGAGCTCGGGCAGCACGGTGGCCATAGTTGTCGCCTGGGAGCTGTGCTGGTATCGCTACGAGGTAGATCTCGGCGATGAGGCTGCCGGCTCGCAGCTCGTCTCCCAAGGCATGGAGCTCGATGAGCTGCCGGCGGAGGACAGACTTGCGAACGCCGCCGCCGACGAGCGCGGCGAGCTCTCTCCGCTGCCGGTCTGAGAGCTGGTCTCGGCCGGACTCGAAGCCGGGCAGACCACCTGCGATCGGCCGTCCAGCGCCGGGCGCAGTACGATCTAGGACGATGATCTACTGCGTTGTGCCCAAGCCGCTTGCCGACGAGCTCTATCCGAAGCTCGTCAAGCGCTACGAGAACGACGACAACGTGACGGTCATCATCGACCGCCGCGAAGCCGATCGCCGTGCTCGCGGATCGCATCCCTCCGAGGCAGACTTGCAGCGTCGCGTGATTCGCGACCGTCGCCGTGCACGAGTCCCCGGGGATCTCCCGCCGCTCGTCGACGGTTCCTAGCTCTCGATGAAGGTGGTCGTGCACGTCGATGGGGGCTCTCGAGGCAACCCCGGTCCGGCCGCGGCGGCAAGCGTGGTGTCGACCCCGGCGGGAGAGGTCTTGGACGAGGCATCCGAGCTGCTCGGCACGGTCACCAACAACGTGGCCGAGTACCGAGCGCTGTTGCTGGGCCTTGCGCGTGCCCGGGCGCTCGGAGCCACAGAGGTGGAGGTCGTAAACGACTCGGAGTTGATCGCCAAGCAGGTGCGTGGTCTGTACAAGGTCAAGCATGCCGCCATGCGTCCGCTCCACAGCGACGCGATGGCGTCGTTGCGAGCGTTCCAGGAGTGGAAGATCCGCTCGGTCCCGCGCGCCCAGAACGCGCACGCCGATGCGCTCGTCAACGCCGCGCTCGACGGCGCTCGAGCGACTGCCTGAGCCGAGCGCTATTGCGTGGAGGAAGCGTCGCGCGTCGGGCCGTCGAATATTTCAAAAGACGTCCTCGACGGTAGTGTCGAAGTTGCCGTTTGCCGTTGCCAGGCTGTCGTCGACGGCTATTCGTCTCAGCCCCGCTCTCCCAGAGTGGCTGTGCTCACGTCAACGGCCGTGTGGCCTGTGCGATAGCGATCAGCTGTGGGTTCGAAAGGTCCTCGAGCAGCGTGTTGCACACGAAGTAGATGACCTTGCCCACGCGCCAGCCGATGGCATGGATGTGTTCGCCGTCGTCCACGATCAGGTAGTTGCGTCCGTCGATCTGCTGTACGCGGGCGCGGGCGAACAGGGGGATGTTCACCCAGTCCATGCCCTCCACATCGTAGTAGCCGCCCAGCGAGTTCTGTTGAAAGACCGCCACATAAGCATGATGGACGTGTTTTTGTTGATCTTCGAGCGTGTATGGGTGTACTTCCAGGGGAATGGCAGGGCCGGTTTGGACGGTGGGGTACTCGAGTGGGAACGGCACGCCCGGGGCCGCCGTGAGCGCCATCGTCTTGCCCGAAGACGACATGGGATAGAGATCCAGCGAGGCATCCGACGGGCTGTGGGTGTGGTGGTGGTGAGAGTGATGTGAGGATGACGAGCTGGGGGGGAGCTTCAGCTGTTCGTGGCCGTGCAAGAAGTCGTCGACGGTCGCTTTGATGAGCGCAGGCGACGTGGTCACATAGCTTTCCCCGCCGATCATCGCGTCCACGTTTTCGACCTGGAATTTGACCTGGCGCAGCGGCTTCTCTTGGGAGAAAGCGGCGAGTTCGGCGAGTTCGATCAGCTGCCCGGCGGAGGAGTGGAACGTGCTGATGACGGCTTTCCCGACGGCCTTGGAGACCTTGTCGATCTCGCCGATCAGTTCACCGGCGGGCACCTGCTCGCGCAGGTCGCGGATGAAATCCTGTTGGCGGGCGACCCGGACGAAGTCAGAGTCGTCATGGCGATAGCGCACATAGCTGAGCGCATTTTCGTAGCAGAGCTTCTGATAGCCGGGCTGCAGGTTGATTGCCGAGTAGTTGGTTTCAGGGCTTCCGTTCGGTTCGTTGAAATAGCGGTGATCGACATTGACGTACACGCACCCGAGCGTGTCGACGACGTCGATGAATCCCCTGAAGGTGACATCGATGACACCGTTGACCTTGATGTGGAGTAGGTGCTCGATCGTTTCGGTGGCCAGTTCCGCGGCGCGGTCGCTACCGCCTTCGAGGCTGCCGATTGTGTAGGCGGCGTTTATCTTGCGTGGGTAGTAGACCTGCCCCGACTTGGTCGTGATCGTCGTCAGCAGGTCGCGCGGGACCGACAGAACCGAAGTCTGTCCGGTGGCCGGGTCCAGGCGCACGAGCAGCAGCGTGTCGCTGTGTGCGGCGTTGTTGCGGTCATAGGCATCCTTGGAACCGACGCGCCTGTCGGAGCCGATGATCAGGAACGTCTGGGCTTCGCCTCTGTAGGAGGCCTGAATCACGCCCTTGGCCACGTGCAGCTGGCTGCTACGGGGAAACACCTCCGCGGCGATGTGGTTGAGCTTTGTAAGCGCGACGGTTGCCGTCGCCGCGCCGCTCAAAAGCAGGATCAGCACACATGCGATCGCGAAGCGCCGGCGCATGCGCCCAGCTACGGAAGGTGGGCGCTCGTCGTCGAGTGGTGTCAGGGGGGGGACGCTCATGTGCGTGAAATCAGGGCAGCCGCCACCGACCACGGCCGACCCGTCCGTTTAGCCTAGCGAGGGCATCGGCCGTCGCGCGCCGGGCATCCCGATACGCTGAGCACACTAGTGCTGGGGCCCCGCAATCGTGAGCTGCTCGGTCTGATACCGGCGGCGCTGCTCGTCACCGCCGGTTTCACCGCGATCTTCATCCAGCAGGAAGACAGCTCGCTCGAGGCCTCCACGAACGTCACGCTCAATCACGCGTCGAGCCTGTCGCTCACCTACGGCCTGCTGTTCCTGGGCCTGTGCCTTGCCGCGCACCTGGTGATTCGCTTCGCGCTGCCCTACGCCGATCCATATCTGTTTCCGCTCGGTGCGGTGCTCGCGAGCGTGGGGATCGTGATGGTCTACCGCATCAACCCGTCGCTGGCGCGTCAGCAGGCGCAGTGGATGGTGTTGGGTCTGATTCTGTTTGCCACCACGATCCTGTGGCTGCGGCGCACCGGGATCGGCGTACTCGAGCGCTATCGCTACACGATCGCGGCGGTCGGGATCCTGATGGCGGTGCTACCGCGCTTCCCCGTGATCGGCGAGCAGGTCAACGGCGCCTATCTGGACATCCACTTCGGCTCGGTCTCCTTCCAGCCGGCCGAGCTCGCGAAGGTCGCGATCGTGATCTTCCTGGCCAGTTACCTGCGCGACAACCGCCAAATCCTCGTGACGGCGGGGCGGCGCGTCCTCGGGCTGACGTTGCCGCCGATGAAGCAGTTCGGACCGATGCTGGTCGTGTGGGGCGCCGCGATGGGCACGCTGCTGCTGACTGGCGAGCTGGGAACCTCGCTGATGTTCTATGGCGCGTTTCTCGCGCTGCTGTATGTCGCTACGGGGCGCTTCTCGTTTCCACTGATCGGGCTTGTCCTGTTTGGACTGGGCGCGTGGTTCGTGGTCGGGCACGTGGGCCACGTCCATGCGCGCGTGCTCGCCTGGGAAGACCCACTCGAACCCAAGCTGTTCAACAGCGGCGTCAGCTACCAGCTTGGCCAGTCGCTGTTCGCGCAAGCCGACGGAGGTCTGCTGGGGACCGGCTTCGACCAGTCGTTGCTTGTTGTCCCCCATACCCGCGACGCGATCCTGCCGGTGCCCGAAAGCGACATGATCTATGCGGTCATCGTCAACGAGCTCGGGCTCGTGGGCGCCTCGGCGTTGCTGCTCACCTACCTGTTGTTCGTCGCGCGTGGGTTGAAGACGGCGATGCTGGCGCGCGACTCGTTCTCCAAGCTGCTCGCCGTCGGACTGTCCTTCGTCGTCGCCATGCAGGTGTTCGTGATCGTCGGCCGGGTCACGCGCGTGATCCCGCTCACCGGTGTGACGCTGCCGTTCGTGGCCTACGGTGGCTCCTCGGTGGTCATGAACTTCGTGCTGCTCGCGCTGCTGCTCGTGGTCTCAGACCGGGCGCGCAGGCCATACTCGTCCTCGCGCTGAGCTCCTCACGCCAAAGTTTTGGCCGGTGTCGCTTACCCTGCTGACTTGTCGACGAGGCCGTTTTGGGCACGATTGTGCACTTTTGGGCAGGTTCGCTGCCGCTTTCGGTCGAAAACCTCCACATACCCGGATGCCCGGGAGCATTCGGATGGCGCTCAACGAATATCCGCCGTGATGCCAACTTCCACAACCGACGCCACCTCGAGCTTCGTCATCCGAGCACGCGACATGCGTTCCAAGGAGGACCGGCGCCGACGCTATCCGGCCCGCCTGGGCAACTTCTCCTCGCCTGCCGGCCTGCATCCCAGGCCGTGGCTGAAGCGCTTGCGCCACGCCCTGCGCGAGGACCTGTTCGTGCTTCACTACCAGCCGATCGTCTCTTTGCAAGGAGGGGCCGTCTCCCACTACGAGGCGTTGATCCGCCTCGCCGACGAACCCGATCGTCCGCTCACGTCCCCATGCAACTTCCTACCCGCCGCGGAGCGCTACGGCCTGATCCAAGAGATCGACCGCATGGTGATCGGCAAGGTGATCTCCCTGATGGGTGGCGAGCTGGCCGAGCGGGATGCCCGCGTGGCCGTGAACCTCTCGGCTCTGTCGATCACAGACCACGGCATGCTCGCTCACATCGAGCGGGAGTTGGCCAGCCATCGCGTCGATCCCGAGCGGCTGATCGTCGAGGTCACCGAGACGGCGGCGATCGGCGACATGCGTCGCGCGCAGAGCTTCTGCGAGGGCGTGCACACGCTCGGGAGCTCCGTCGCGCTGGATGACTTCGGGGCCGGCTTCGGCTCTTTCCAATACCTCAAGCAGCTGCCGTTTCGCTACCTGAAGATCGACGGCGACTTCATCCGCACGCTGCCCAGCTCGCACAAGGACCAGCTTGTGGTGCAGGCGCTGGTCGGCGTGGCTCAGGGGATGGGCAAGCAGACGATCGCCGAGTACGTCGGTGACGTGCCCACGATGGAACTGTTGCGCGAGTACGGCGTCGACTTTGCCCAAGGCTTCGAGGTCGGCCGCCCGTGCGGCCAGGTCGAGGCGTTCGCCCGCGTCTGATCAGGCCGGCTCGCTGCGCGTCAAAAGGCTGCCAAGCGCTGGGGCGAGGCGTTTTCCGATGGTGCGCGAGGAGATTTCTTCGAGCATCGACACACGACCGTCGCCTGCCGAGGAATCGAGCTGAGCTCGACGCGGCGAGGCTGAGCCTTAGTGTGGCTCGGGCATCTGGGTGCGCAGCATCGCGTCCCACAGCCGGTCTGAGAGCAGTTTGCGCTGTAGTACTGTCAGGCGCGCGGAGGGAGTGAGCAGCATGCGCGTCGGCGCACGTCGACGCGAGATCGCCTTCTCGATCGCCTTCGCCACGATGTCCGGCCCGCCGCCGAGGTGACGCATCGGGCCCTCGTATACGTCCTTGGTCATCGCGGCAAGCTTGGTGTTGAACTTCTTGTAGGGGTCCGCGCTCGCTTCGGCGGCGCCCACGCTTGACGGCTCGCCATCGGGTGGGCTCGCGCCGGCCCTGTCGAAGCCCGCCGCGGCGACCGTGGCGGCCGCCGTCTTGCCGAACTCGGTCGTGATCAGGCCCGGCTCGACGAGCACCACATCCACGCCGAAGCCCCGTACCTCGAAACGCAGCGCGTCGCTGATCGCCTCCAGCGAATGCTTCGTGGCGTGGTAGAGCCCGCCACCGGGGAGCGTCAGCTTGCCGCCCATCGAGCCGATGTTCACGACCTTGCCCCAATGCTGGGCGCGCATCGCCGGCAGCACGAGCTGGGTCAGTCCGATCAGGCCGAACACGTTCGTCTCGAATTGGCGGCGCACCGCGTCGAGCGGGACCTGCTCGATCGGGCCTCCCTGCGAGTAGCCGGCGTTGTTGATGAGCACTCCGACCGCGCCCTGCTCGCGCTCCACCGTCTGGACGGCCGTGCGCATTGACTGCTCGTCGGTGACGTCCAGCTGCAAGAGCTTGCAGCCCGCCTGCGCAAGCTGCTCGATCGACTCCAGGCGCCGTGCGCTCGCGTAGACCGTCCAGCCGTGAGCGGCCAAGCGCCGCGCGGTGGCCTCACCGATACCCGAGGAGCAGCCTGTGACGAGTACGGCCTTGGAGGGAGAATCGCCCATCGGTCGCAGGATACGGAATTGGTTGACCGTGGCGCATGCGCGCCCCGTACATCGTCATGCACTCGAGTTCTCTAGGCTGCGGTCCTGATGCGTGCCGTCACCTTCCAAGCACCGGGCGAGGTGCTCGTCAAGGATGTCCCCGAGCCCGAGCTCTCGGACCCAGGCGATGCGATCGTTCAGATCGAGGCGACCGGGGTGTGCGGCTCGGACCTGCACATCTATCACGGTCGCGTGAAGATCGAGCCGGGATTCACGATCGGACACGAGTATGTCGGCAAGGTGCTCGCCATCGGCGATGCGGTTGACAGCGTCCAGGTCGGCGACCGCGTGCTCGGCTGCTTTCAGACGGCCTGCGGGCACTGCTATTTCTGCAGACGGGGCTGGTTTCACAAGTGCGACTCCTCGCGCACGTTCGGGCACGGCGCGGCGCTCGGCTCTCTGCAGGGCACGCAGGCGGAGCGTGCCTTGATCCCGGCCGCGGATCTCGTGCTGCGCAAGATCCCGGTGGGTATGAGCGACGAGACAGCGCTGTTCGCGGGCGATGTGATGGGAACCGGTTTTCACGCTGTGGTCGACAGCGGGCTGCGTCCCGGCGATGTCGCAGCGGTGCTGGGCCTCGGCCCGGTCGGCCTGTGCGCCGTGCAGGCCGCGAGAGCATGCGGCGCGGCGCGCGTGATCGCGATCGACACGGTGCCGGAGCGTCTGGCGATGGCCGAGAGCTTCGGCGCGCAGGCTGTGCACCTCAGCGAGGGAGACCCGCGCGCGGCTGCGCGCGAGGCGAGCGAGGGACGCGGCGTGGACGTCTGCATCGACGCCGTCGGCCACCCACAGGCGTTCGACCTCGCGCTGAAGCTGACGCGTAAGTGTGGAACCGTGCAGGCGATCGGGGTGTACGCCGAGCGTGCCGAGGTGCACATGGGTCTGCTGTGGATCAAGTCGCTTCACCTCTGCGCCGGGCACGCCAACGTGATCGGCCACGTCGACCGGGTTCTCGCGATGATGTCCGCGGGCCTGCTGGACCCGGCTCCGCTCGTCAGCCACCACATGAGCCTGGAGCATGCTCCAGAGGCGTACGCTCTATACGACCGCCGCGAGGCGTTGAAGATCGTCCTCACGCCCTAAAGGAGTTTCGATGAGCACCGTTGCCCAACCAACCCTGCCCGACGCGCTCGGCGACGGCGCGCGGGATTTCCTCGCCAAGCAGCACGGTCTACTGATCGGCGCTGAGCGCATACCGGCCGCGGACGGCCGTACGTTCGCCACGCTCGATCCCGCCAGTGGCCAGGAGATCGCGAGAGTCGCGCACGCCGGCGCCGAGGACGTCGCGCGTGCCCTCGCCGTTGCGCGCGCGGCGTTTGCGGACGGCCCGTGGTCCTCGATGGCGCCTTCGGCCCGCGGCCAGCTCATGGCCGCTTTGGCCGACGCGGTCGAAGCGCACGAAGAGGAGATTGCCCAGATCGAGTCGCTCGACAACGGCAAGCCGGTGAAGCTCGCCCAGTACGTGGACGTGCGCGGCACGATCGCCCACCTGCGCTACTACGCGGGGTGGCCGACGAAGATCGAGGGCAGCGTGCTGCCGGTTACCGCGCCCAACATGCTCTGCTACACGCGTCGCGAAGCAGTCGGGGTGTGCGCGCAGATCGTGCCGTGGAACTTCCCGCTGCTGATGGCCGCCTGGAAGATCGGCCCGGCCCTGGCCGCCGGCTGCACGATCGTACTCAAGCCGGCCGAGCAGACCCCGTTGAGCGCGCTGCGTCTGGGCGAGCTGGCGCAGGAGGTCGGGTTTCCTCCGGGTGTGCTGAACGTGCTGACCGGCGACGGCGAGACCGGCGCCGCGCTCGTCGAGCACCCCGACGTCGACAAGATCGCGTTCACAGGCTCGACGGCCGTGGGTCGCGAGATTGGCGCCAAGGCTGGACGCGCGCTCAAGCGGATGACGCTGGAGCTCGGCGGCAAGTCTCCCAACGTGATCCTCCCCGACGCCGATATCGAGGCCGCCGTCAAGGGCTCTTATCAAGCGATCTACTTCAACTCGGGCCAGGCCTGCAACGCCGGCTCGCGGCTGTTCGTGCCGGCAGAGCGCTTCGACGAGGTGATGGGCGCACTGGCCGAGCAGGCCAAGGCCACACGCCTCGGCTCCGGTCTCGACCCATCGACTCAGCTCGGGCCGCTCGTCTCTGCCGAGCAGCGTGACCGCGTCATGTCCTACATCGACGCCGGCCGCGAGCAGGGCGCCGAGTTGCTGGCGGGAGGGGGGCACGGGCTCGCCGACAGCGGCGGTTGGTTCGTCGAGCCGACGCTCTTCAGCACCACCTCAGACGATCTGAGCATCGCTCGCGAGGAGATCTTCGGACCTGTGCTCGTGGCGTCGCCATACGACACGCTCGAGGAGGTAGCCGAGCGGGCCAACGCCACCGACTATGGGCTCGCGGCCGGCGTATGGACGCGCGACGTTGGCAACGCCCATCGCCTTGCGGCGATGCTACGCGCGGGTTCGGTATACATAAATCACTGGGGAGGGGCGGACGCGTGCGCGCCATTTGGTGGTTTCAAGGCCTCGGGCGTGGGACGCGAGCACGGTCACGATGGGCTCGACGCCTATCTGGAGACCAAGACCGTGTGGACGGCGCTCAACTGAGCGGCCTCGAAGCGGGGGCCCTGACTCGAGACGGATGTGAAGCCGGCGGGAGGGGTATCGTCGGACGCTCGCAGGGCGCCCTCCCTGTGCATTAGAGTCCAACTATGAGCGGGCATCCGCCGAAGCCCGGGAGCCTTCAGATATCGAGCGCGCTCGTCGACGGCGCCGTCAGGGTGTCCCTGCAAGGCGAGCTCGATCTGGCCTCCGCGCGCCAAATGGAAGAGCGCTTCGCCGCGATCGACGAGCAGGCGCCGGTGCGTGTCGTGGTCGATCTCGGCGGTCTCGCGTTCATGGACTCGAGTGGTCTGCGCGTGCTCCTGCTCGCCGATGCTCGCGCGCGTGAGCATGGCTATGAGCTGGTGCTGCTGGCAGGCCGGGAGCCGGTGCAGCGCGTATTCGAGATGACAGGGGCGCTCGACATCCTGCGCTTCGAGTCGTGAAGGTCCTTTGAGCTCGATAGCCGAGC
>DATHNH010000162.1:0-11173 GCA_035486255.1 Solirubrobacteraceae bacterium
GTCGGCAGCATCGTGAATATGGAGGCTGGACCGTAATCCGCGGCGGTGGAGCGCGCCGCCGACGCGGAGGCCTCGGCACTTGCGAGCGCAGCTTGTGCAGCGAACAGTGACAGTCGATCGCTCTGCAGCTTCATCGCCGCACCACTTGAGCCTTCGTCCGCCGACAGCGACGCCCTTGCTCCCTGCAACATGCGTTTGCTGCTCGTCACCGCCTGCTCGGCTTGCTGCACCGCAGACGGTGGCGTGCCCGCCGGTACGCGGATATTCGCCGCTCCCGCATAGCCGAGCGTCGCGTTCACCTGGGTCTGCGATGACAACGACCGTCGGGTCACCGTCGCAAGTGACGTCGGGGTTGCGTTGTCGGCGACACCGCTCGGTTTCCCCGAGCCACCAAGGGAATCGCTGACGACGAGCACCATCACGACAACCGCTACCAGCACGAGTCCAAAGCCCGCGAGTGCGATCCGGTGCGGGCTCGTCACGCTCACTAGTGATTGCCGTGCAGGCCGCCCGGGATCAGCGACTGGCATGCTTCCTCGGCTGCACGCGCCTGCGGCGAATGCAGGTTTATCCCCTTCTGCGAGACGTGCACACCGCCGCCAGAGAATGTCGGGTCAGGGAAGTTCGGGATGCCATGGGTACGTATGCATGCCGCGGCCTTCAGGTACTGCGACTGTTCCCGAGGGCTGATCTGGCGGTTCGCGCCTGGGCCGCCAGGTCCGCCTTCGGGCAGTAGCTTGCTGCAGGCCTTCTCAGCCGATTGGAAATGGGGATTGCCCGTGATCCCCGGCGTGACCCTCATCGCCACCTTCACTTCGTTGCCGGACGTGGAGATCTGCGGATCGGGGAAGTTCGCCACCCCGTGTTCGCGCATGCATGCCGAGTAAGCCACCGCCTGGCTGTGCGGCGACCCGGCGCTCGATGACGCACCGCCAGAGCCGGCCGAGGAACTACTCGAGGAAGTGCTCGGCGTTGTGCTCGACCCCAGGTGCGCCACGGTCGGGCTTTTGGAGCCGCCGCCACACCCGGCGGCGAGCAGCGCGAGCGCCACGAGTCCCGCAATCGGTCCTATCGCCTTCATCCGTTCATCTCCTCGCGCTGGCTGGATGCTGCGTGCGAGGGAGTTCTACGAAACGGCCGGTTACACCACGGTGACCGGAGCTGTAACCGCGCTGTAACCGCCGATGCGCCACGCTAAGTGGCCCATGCGAGTACTGCTTGTCGAGGATCACGTTGAGCTGGCCGATACGGTCGCCGCGGGTCTGCGCCGCGAGGGCATGGCGGTCGACGTCGCGCTCGACGGCAACGACGCGCTCGCGCACCTCGCGCTCACCGACTACGACGTGCTCGTGCTCGACCGCGATCTGCCCGGCGTGCACGGCGATCAGATCTGCCGCTCGCTCGTCGCCGAGGGGCACGAGGGTCGGATCCTGATGCTCACCGCCGCCGGCTCGATCGAAGACCGGGTCGACGGCCTCAGCCTCGGCGCCGACGACTACCTGCCCAAGCCGTTCGCCTTCGCCGAGCTCGTCGCGCGGGTGCGGGCGCTTCACCGGCGCTCGGGCACCCAGCTACCGCCAGTGCTCGTGCACAGTGATCTGCGCGTCGATCCCGCCAATCGTCTCGTCAGCCGCGACGGGCAACGTCTCGCGCTCAGCCCTAAGGAGCTTGCCGTACTCGAGTATCTGCTCGGCGCAGGCGGCCGCATCGTCTCGGCCGAGGAGCTGCTCGAGCACGTGTGGGACGAGAACGCCGACCCGTTCACCACCACCGTCAAGGTGACAATCAAGCGCCTGCGCGCCAAGCTCGGCGAGCCGCCACTGATCGAGACCGTGCCCCGCGGCGGCTACAGGATTTGAGCGCGGACATGACCGCTCCCGACACACTGCAGACGACCGTCGGCGATCTGCGATCGCCCCGGCGACTTCTCGCTCGGTACCGGCCACGCTTTCCCCGCTACACGATCCGACTGCGTCTCGCTGTCCTCTACAGCGGCGTCTTTCTGATCCTGGGCACGCTGCTACTCGCCATCATCTTCCTGTCGGTGCGCCACTCCACACATGGCACAGTCGTCTCGGCTCAAGGGGCTGTAGCCAAGCTCGTCGAACACCGACACCTTGGAATCGCGCCGCCGGGATCGACACTCACGGTCGTACCCGAAAGTCTCGCGGGACAGGAACAGGCCCACAAGCTGGGAGCCGTGGCCGTCGACGTGAATAGCAGCGATCTGCATCAACTGCTGGTCTGGTCTGTATTTGCCTTGGCGATCATGGCGATCGCGTCGGTGGCGCTTGGGTGGGTGCTCGCCGGTCGCGTGCTGCGTCCTCTGCAGGTGATAACCGCTACGGCACGCGAGCTCTCCGCCACCAACCTGCACGAGCGCCTCGCGCTCAGCGGCCCCAACGACGAGCTGCGTGAGCTTGGAGATACATTCGACGAGCTGCTCGGGCGACTGGAGTCATCGTTCGAGGCTCAGCGCCAGTTCGTCGCCAACGCCTCACACGAGCTGCGCACGCCGCTCACGCTGGAGCGAGCGATTCTCGAGGTGACGCTCGCCGACCCCGACGCCAGTGCCACTTCCCTGCGCACGGCCTGCGAGCGTGTGCTTTCGATCGGCGAGCAACAGGAGCACATGATCGACGCGCTGCTGACCCTCGCGCGCAGCGAGCGGGGTCTCGAGCGCCAGGAACCGCTGCTGCTCGACACGCTTGCCGGCAAGGTGCTGGAGGAACGTGGTGAGGAGGCTGCTCGCCGCGGCCTGCGCCTTGACAACAAACTCGAGCGTGCTCCCACCGCCGGTGATCGGCAGCTGATCGAGCGGCTGATCGCCAACCTCCTCGACAACGCCATTCACCACAACAGCCCTCACGGCTGGGTGACGGTCGCGACCGCCCTCGACGCTGGGGCAGCCGTCCTGACGGTCTCCAACAGCGGACCCCTGATCGAGCCCGAGGAGCTCGCGTCGCTGATGCGGCCCTTCCAACGCCTCGGCATTGACCGCACCGGGCACGGCGACGGTCACGGCCTGGGACTCTCGATCGTCGAGGCGATCGCAACCGCCCACGGGGCGATCCTCACCGTCCAGCCACACGCCGCCGGTGGTCTGCAGGCCGAGGTCAGGTTCCCCAACGCGGACGCATCGCAACCGGGCCCACAGCGGTCCCAGTAACTGAGCCCCGCGCAGCCTGGGCAGCTAACAGCCAACTTGAGCCGATACAGTGCGCCGATGCGCAGAGGTCTGTTGATGTCAATCCTGGTTGTCGGCGCATGTGGCGCATCGACAGCGCAAGCCCCGGCCTCGCGCGTGCTACACATTCGCGCCGGCGTCTACGCTCCCAGCGCGAGCGAAACGGTCCTCGACGGCTACTCCAACGGGGGCGTCGATCTCGAGGTAGCCAAAGGCGGGAAGACGATCACCGAGGCGGGGGTATCCTGCTACACCGGAAGCGCTCCCACCGGAGGCCTGCCCGCCAACCACGAGGTCACGATCAGGGTTCCCCACCCGCTTACGATCAGCTCATCCGGCAGCTTCTCCTTCTCCGGCCCCGTCACGCTGACGCCGGAAGACTCCCAGACGGAAAGCAGCTTCAGCACCACCTTCACGATCAAAGGGCATTTCCAGAAAGGCAAGATCGCAGTCCTCGGAAGCGATTCCTCGCCGATATGCCAGCCGGCGACCTTGACGCACATGCGGCTACGCTTCGACTGATTCTGCTGTTCCCAACGACCTCGATGTATTCCTAGCGGGTCTCGCTGAGCGCGCGATTACGCTGGTCCCATCGATGGCTTGAGGCTGGCCGTGAGCGCGCCGCCAGACCTGGCGAGCCCACAGAAAGTAGAGCGAGGCAAAGACCGTCGCCATAACCGCTCCGGCCTGGATCGTTTTGACGGCGATCAGACGGGTCGGGCTGGGCTCGTCTCGCTCAGCGCGTCGGCGATGGCGCGCTCCACCATCGCCTGCGCCGCGTACATCGGGGCAGTGCTGCGCTGTGCACGGGAGAGCACGAACGCTCCCTCCAGCGCCGCGACTACCGCCATAGCAAGCTCGGGTGCCCGGTCGGGTGGGCAGCCGTCCTGGAAGTCGAGGCATGGCTACGCAGTAACACCGGTCACCGGCCTACAAAGAAATTGAGGCTGGCCTGTACCGTAAGCCCCCCAAAGTTGACGTTCGGCGTCACGTCCTACCCTGGGGAAGCATGGATCAGCTCCGTGAGGTTGAGCGTGTCATCCAGACGACGATGGCCGCGCCTTCGCGCGCGACGCGTTCGCCCGATCCGTGCCTGCGCTCGCTGATCGCCGGCGAGTATGTCGGCTGGTGGCATGACTCGCTGCCGTTCGCGCGCTGGTTGGAGCCGCCGCACCCATGTTTGACGCTGATGATCTCGATCGGCGAGCCGCTGCGCACCGATCGCGGCGTGCTGCCCAGCGCGTGGATCGCGGGCCTCGACGATCGCCCTGAGCTGGTCGAGACCGGTGGCCGGCGGGCTGCGCTCGAGCTCAAGCTCACGCCCTTAGGTGCGTACAGGCTCTGCGGCATGCCGCTGCGGGAGCTGACCGGCGAGGTCGTTGCGCTCGAGGACGTGTTCGGCACGCCTGGGCGTGTGTTGGCGGAGCGGATCGCGCTGGCGCCGGACTGGAACTTGCGCTTTGACTTGCTCGATACGTTCCTCGCCATCCGTGTGGCGGGCGGTATGGCGGCGCATCCGCTGGTCGAGGAGGCGTGGCTGCGCCTGCGCCAAACCGCCGGGCGCGTAGCGATCGGCGCACTCGCAGCAGAGCTGGGGGCTAGTCGACGCCGCCTCAGCACGCTGTTCACAGCGCAGGTCGGGCTGGGACCGAAGACGGCCGCGCGACTGCTGCGCTTCGAGCAAGTCTGCTACCGCCTACGCGAAGATCCGCAGCGCTGGGCCGAGATCGCCTACGACTGCGGCTACTTCGACCAGCCCCACATGAACCGCGAGTTTCGGGAGCTTGCCGGCATCACCCCAACCGACTTCCTCACACGACAGCTACCCGAACAGGGGACGGTCGGTGACGGGGTCACATTTATCCAAGACAGGACACCAACCCCCCGAGTAGCTTGAGACCGATCCCGGCAAATCAAAAGGAATACGGCATGACACCTACGGCACACCCCAACATCTTTCCCGCACTGCGCTACCGCGACGCGAACGCCGCGATCGAATGGCTGGAGCGCGCGTTCGGCTTTCAAGAGAAGACCGTCTATCGCGGCGATGACGGCGCCGTGAACCACGCAGAGCTTGCGCTCGGTGCAGGTCTCGTGATGCTCGGGCAGTCGCGAGCAGACGGCTGGCTCGGCGGTCGTGCACCAGATGCGCGCGCCTCCACAGCAAGTATCTACATCGTGGTCGCCAACCCCGACGCTCATTACGAGCGCGCCCGAGCCGCAGGTGCCGAGATCGTCCGCGAGCTGACCGACGAGGACTATGGGTCGCGTGAGTACAGCGCCCGCGACCTGGAGGGCAACCTCTGGTCGTTCGGCACCTACGCCCCCTATGACAACCATTGAGCAAGCGCGGCGCATGGCGCTCGCGCTGCCCGAGGCGGTCGAACGCGACCACCACGGACGACCCTCGTTCAGAGTGGCCGAGCGCATCTTTGCGACGCTCTGGGACGAGGGCCGCATGAACGTGATGCTCGATGAGGGCGGAATACTCAGCGCCGTCCAAGCGACACCAAACGCCTGCAGCGAGCTCTGGTGGGGCAAACGCCTCACTGCCGTGCAGGTAGACATGGCACAAGCCCCACCCGCGCTCGTGGGCGAACTGCTTGCTGACGCATGGGAACGCCGAGCGCCGCGACGACTGCTCCCGCACTGACGATGAAACGACGGCTCCGCGACCGTCTTGTCGATGTCATTGCCAGGCGCCCCGCTGGAACCTTGGGGCGCTTTTTGTATCGCAACCCCCACTCACACTTCAAGAGCTTCGAAACGACACTCGCAGCGCTTGAGCTGAGGAGCGACGATCGGCTGCTCGAGGTTGGGTGCGGAGGCGGCACATTCCTCGCCCTGGCGCTCGCCAGCGGCTGCGAGGCCAAGGCCATCGACCACAGCGCCGACATGGTGGTCCTCGCACGCCAGCGAAATGCCACGGCCTACCGCGCCGGACGCCTCGAAGTGATCAACGCCCGCGCCGAGGAGCTGCCCTTCGACGCCGAGCGATTCACCTGCGCAGCGATGACCAACGCATTCTTCTTCTTGCAAGACCCCGCTCGCGCACTACAGGAGCTCAGTCGCGTGCTCAGGCCTGCCGGGCGTCTCGCTATACACACCACGGCACCCGATCCGCCACCGTGGATGGCACCGCCTCTGATAGCACGACAAATGCGTTTCTACACCGACGAGCAACTGCACCATATGGCACACGTCGCCGGCTTCATCGACGTCTCCATAGCCCGCCTCGACCGCGGTCACTCGCAGCTACTCACCGCGACTCATCCATGATTCAAGCTCGACCTACCGCCGGCCCCCTCAAATCGACCCTTAAAGAGGAGGGGCCTTTTAAAATCGGGGCGGCCGGATTTGAACCGGCGACCCCCTGCTCCCAAAGCAGGTGCGCTACCAAGCTGCGCCACGCCCCGATAGCTACTAAGAGTAGTGGCCGCTGCTAGGGTCCGCCCCGCCATGGCCGATATCCAACCGCTGCGCGCGCTGCACTACGACCAATCCTTGGTCGGGGCATTGACTGACGTGACAGCTCCGCCGTACGACGTAATCGACGCGGAGCAGCGTGAGCAACTGCTTCGGCGCTCACCGTTCAACGTTGTCGCGGTGGACCTGCCCAAAGGCGAGCCGGATCCATACGCGACGGCGGGCGAGCTGTTCGAAGCGTGGCAGCTACAGGGCGTCGTGGTCCGCGACCCGGAGCCGGCGCTTTGGGCTCACACGCAGACCTACACCGGGCCGGACGGACAGACACGCACGCGCAAGGGCTTCTTCTGCCGGGTGAGGATCGAGGGCTATGGCCCGGGGCGGGTGCGTCCACACGAGCGCACGCACCCTGGGCCCAAGGAGGATCGTCTGCGCTTGATGCGGACCACCAGGGCGAACCTGTCCCCCATCTTCTCGCTGTACTCGGACCCTGCGAACGCTGCCTGGAAAGCACTCGAGCCTGCCACCGAGAGCGCTCCGTGGGGCGAGGTGACCGACAGCGACGGCACAGCTCACAAGCTGTGGCGCGTGACCAACCAGCAGGCGATCGCGACCGTGCAGGAGGCTACACGTGAAGTGGAGCTGCTGATCGCCGACGGGCATCATCGCTATGAGACCGCGGATACCTATGCCGAGGAGCTCGGCGGCGATGGTGAGCACCGTTACATGCTCATGTGCCTGGTGGCGCTCGAGGATCCGGGATTGACAGTATTCCCGACCCATCGTCTCGTACGCGGCCTGGATCGGAAGCGCCAGGAGGCGTTGAGAGAAACACTGCGCCGCGACTTCGAGATCGCGGAGGTGGCATCCGAGCAGCTCGCTCCGGAGCCGGGAACCGGTCCACTCGAGATTGGCTACTTCGACGCGCATCACCAACAGCCCTATCGCTTGACGCTCAAGGACCAGGCGATCGCCGATGCCGCCTTGCCCAACTTCTCCGAGGCCTACCGCAGCCTGGATACGGGGGTATTGGAGGCGCTGCTTCTCAAGCGGGCGCTGGGCCTGTCCGACGATGACATATCGCACTTCAACGGCCTGTTCTATGCGCGCAGCACCGAGGAGGCAGTCGCGCTGGTGCGTTCGGGCGAGTACGACGCGGCCTTCCTGATGCGCCCGACGCCCGTGGCCCAAGTTCGCGACGTTGCAGCCCGCGGCGAGAATATGCCGCCCAAGTCGACGTTCTTTTACCCGAAGCTACTGACCGGGCTGCTGTTCAATCCCCTTTCGTAGCCAATGCCGTCGATACCATGGAAGGAGAGGGTGCGCTGACAACCCGATCGGAAGGTGTTGCAGTGATGAAGGCCAGCGTTAGGCGCAAGGATTCGGCGTTCAAACACACCGTTCAAGTGCGTGACCACCAGTTGACGGTGGACGAGCCGCTGGAGTCCGGCGGCGAGGATGCCGGTCCCGATCCGCAGGAGCTGCTCGCCGTGAGCCTTGCCTCTTGCACGGCGATCACGATGGAGATGTATGCCGCTCGCAAGGGTTGGGATATCGGCAAAGTCGAGGTGGACGTTCAATACACGCCTGCCGAGCGCGGATGCCCGACCAAGTTCGACGTCGTTCTGCGACTGCCGGATGATCTCCCTGAGGAGCAGGTGGAGCGCCTGCAGGTGATCGCCGCGAAGTGTCCGGTGCACAGGACACTCGACGGTGAGGTCATGTTCCAGGAGCGTGTCGAGCGCACGCACGTCGTCTCCTGAGCGTGACGCTTGCGCTCGCGCTCCGCGGAGTGCTGCTCGACTTGGCCTCGCACTCCGAGCCACAGGCCGACGAGCAGGTACCGGCCGCCGTGCTCGTGCCGCTGTATGACAGCGGTGACGGGGAATTGCGAGTGGTGTTGACCAAGCGACGCGCCGACCTGCGCCGCCATGCGGGAGAGATCTCCTTTCCCGGCGGACGCCGCGACCCGGAGGACGCGACACTGACTAGTACGGCTTTGCGCGAGGCCGAAGAGGAGATTGGGCTGGCACGTGCTCAGGTGACGCTCGTAGGGGCGCTCGAGCGTACCTCGACGTTCGTGACCAACTACGCGATCCACCCATTCGTGGGGCTGCTCGATGGTGAGCGGGCGTGGCGGGCCTCCGAGCTCGAGGTGGACGCGGTGCTCGAGCCGACGCTTCGGGAGGTGCGCGCGGGAAGCACCCGCACGCGCATGGAACGCCGGGGGATTGCCTTCGAAACGGATGCCTACGTGTTCGACGGCGAGCTTGTGTGGGGCGCGACAGCTCGCATCCTCGAGGATCTGCTCCAGCGTATTGGGCCGCTGCTCGACCGCCGCGCCAACAGGTGACGCGGCGGTCGACGCCCGCGAGTCCAGAGGGGGTGGACTCGAAGCCTTGCGCCTAGGCGCCTATTGCCACCGGCACTCCTACGAGGCTGCCCCACTCTGTCCATGAGCCGTCGTAGTTCTTGACGGCTTCCTGGCCGAGCAGCTCGTGCAGGACGAACCACGTGTGGGCCGAGCGCTCGCCGATGCGGCAATAGGCGATTATGTCCTTGCCGTCGAGCACTCCCTTCGAGCCGTAGAGCTCACGCAGCTGCTCGGGACTCTTGAACGTGCCGTCCTCGTTCACCGCTTGGGCCCACGGGATCGAGGCTGCGCCGGGGATGTGTCCCGCACGCTGGGCGCCCTCCTGCTCGTAGCCGCTGGGCGAGATGATCTCACCGGCGAACTCGGCCGGCGAGCGCACGTCCACGAGGTTGACGGAGTCGCCAACAGCCTCGAGAACCTCCTCGCGGCGCGCCCTGATCGTCTCGTCACCGGCCTTGGCGACGAATGTGGCCGGCGCGTGGCCGGGCGCGTCGCTGCTTGTGGGGCGTCCGTCGGCTATCCACTTTTCACGCGGACCGTCGAGCAAGCGCACATTGTCGTGACCGTAGTACTTCAGGTACCAGTAAGTGTATGCGGCAAACCAGTTGTTGCGATCGCCGTAGAGCACGATCGTGTGGTCGCTCGAGATGCCGTTGCGAGAGAACAGCGCGCCGAAGTCCTCGGGGCCGAGGAAGTCGCGCTTGACGGGATCCTGCAGGTCCTGCTTCCAATCGAATCCGACGGCCCCGGGGATATGGGCCTCGGCATAGAGCTTGGGGTTCTCGTCGACCTCGACGATGCGGATATCGCGATCGCCAAGGTGCTCTTGTAGCCAGGCTGCGTCGACGAGCACGTCCTTCGAGTATCCGGACAAGTCGCTTGTCCTCCTGTGTAGAAGTCTCATCGTCAAAAGCCGATCGGCTTTTGGGTATATAGATCAGGATAGCGCGCCTGTTTGGCGACCTTCGAGCAGACTCTGGATGGTGCCGAGCGCTTGCGCCAACCATTCGTCGCAATCGAGCGGATCGGTGCTCAGAACGGCCACCGGGATGGAGTTGAGGTGTCCCGTTTCCGACACGATTCGTTCACCTCTGGCCAGCACCTCGGCAGGCACGGACTTGCCGCCTGCCTCGTAGAGGAAGCCGCGCAACGTACTGTCGATGGCATCGCCGAGGAAGCGCTCTAGGCGCGGCCCGTGCAAGGCTCGCGCGAGATTCCCGTCCCCGCCGATGTCCGCCAGCAACCAGCACGCGATCGCGACATGCTCAAGCGCGCCGCGCAGCGTGGCGAGCCGCTCCGGCGTACCCAGGAAGCATTCGGCCCCGGCGCCATCGATCGCCTCACGCCGCTCGGGATCGTTCGAGACGACACGCACAGCGTGACCTTCGGCGACCAGTGCGCCGGCAAGACGTATTCCTCTGCTTGCACCCTCCACGATCAGGACCCTCGCCACGCGCCCAATCCTATGGCCGAATACCATCCGAACCGGATGACGAGTCAAACAACCACCTCGAACGACGACGTCGTGACGATGGAGAAGATCGTCGCGCTGTGCAAGCGCCGCGGCTTCGTCTTCCCCTCCTCCGAGATCTACGGCGGCGTCGGCTCGACCTACGATTTCGGCCACTACGGGGTGCTGCTGAAGCGCAACGTCAAGAACGAGTGGTGGCGCGCGATGATCGGCCGGCGCGACGACATCGTGGCGCTCGACTCGGCGATATTGCAGCACCCACGCGTGTGGGAGGCCTCGGGCCACCTCGCCGGCTTCACCGACCCACTGGTGGACTGCAAGACCTGCGGGCAGCGCTTCCGAGCCGATCACCTGGGCGAGCTGCCGTGCGGGCGCAAGCCCTCCAAGCACCCGGGTGAAACCGACGACTGCGACCTGACCGAGGCGCGCGACTTCAACCTGATGTTCGAGACCACGATCGGGCCCGTGAAGGAGTCGGGCTCGGCTGCCTATCTGCGACCGGAGACTGCCCAAGGAATCTTCATCAACTTCAAGAACGTGCTGCAGTTCTCGCGCAAGAAGCCCCCTTTCGGGATCGCGCAGGTGGGCAAGTCCTTTCGCAACGAGATCACACCCGGCAACTTCATCTTCCGCACGCGTGAGTTCGAGCAGATGGAGATGGAGTTCTTCGTACCGCCGGCCGAGGCGCCGTCGTGGTTCTCGCATTGGCTGCAAG
>DATHNH010000163.1:0-2314 GCA_035486255.1 Solirubrobacteraceae bacterium
CGCGGCTTCAAGGCGGCCGCCGCGGTCACCGGTCCTGGTGCGTCGAGCCCGTTTGAAGCGATCGCTCCGAAGTCGGAGGCAGCCACGGTTCGGCGCGTGCTCGCCGCCGACCGCGAGGTGCTGAATGTGGCACCGACGATCACATCGAGCAACGGTCACGAAGTGCTGATCCGCGCGATTGCGCGCCACGACGGCGAGTCGCCGCAGGGCCAGGAAGCGGTAAAGCGCCTACGCTCGCACCTGCCCGCGGACGCGCTACTCGGCGGCGACGCCGCCTATCTGGACGATTACCACGCGGAAGTGATCGGCTCGATGTGGAAGGTGGCGCTGTTCGTGATGACGGTGACCTTCTTCGTGCTGATGCTGTTGCTGCGCTCGATCGTGCTGCCGCTGAAGGCGGTGGTGATGAACCTGCTGTCGGTGAGCGCCGCCTACGGCGTGCTCACGCTCGTGTTCGGCTCGGTCGAAACGCTGATCCTGCCGCTGGTGCTGGCGGTCGTGTTCGGGCTCTCGATG
The DNA here is from genome assembly GCA_035486255.1 of Solirubrobacteraceae bacterium. Lineage (GTDB taxonomy): Bacteria > Actinomycetota > Thermoleophilia > Solirubrobacterales > Solirubrobacteraceae > Palsa-744. Next base: position 517 of record DATHNH010000163.1, read on the forward strand.
GACTACGAGGTGTTCCTGCTCAGTCGCATACGCGAGCGCTATGCCGCCACCGGCGATACCAGACGCGCAGTGGTCGAAGGCTTGTCCTCGAGCGCGCCGACGATCACCAGCGCGGCGTTGATCATGGTGTGCGTGTTCAGCGTGTTCGCGCTGACCGGCGTGCCCTCGATCAAACAGCTCGGCCTCGGCTGCGCACTGGCGATCGCGATCGACGCGACGATTGTGCGCCTGGTGCTTGTGCCGACAGCCATGGAGCTGTTTGGCAAGTGGAACTGGTGGCTGCCCGGCGGTGTGGCACGCATTCTTCCCGACACGTCGATCGAGGCCCTCGGACAACACGCGGTCGCCGCCATAGGAGTCAGCGACCCTCGGCCGGCCGTCATGACCGAATGAGCACCCGCTACAGGGTCCTCTAGCGCACCACGAGGTTGACCAGCCGGCCCGGCACCACGATCTCCTTGATGATCTCGTGGCCGTCGATGTGCGTAAGCACGTTCGGCGCGGCAAGGCACAGCGCCTTGAGCTCCTCGGCGGAGGCATCGCTGGGCGCCTGGACACGGTCGCGCAGCTTGCCATTGACTTGACACACAAGCTCGTAGGCGTCGCGTTCGAGCATCTCGGGGTCGGCTTGTGGCCATGGCTGCTCCCAGACGCGCTGCCCGGTGAGCATCTCGTAGATGTCTGATGAGACATGAGGCGCGAATGGGAACAGGAGCGAGGCCGCGCTGGCGAGACCAAAGCGAAGCGTGTCGCGTGACAGAGTCTCGCGCATGCGCGAGCAGTCGTTGAGCAGCTCCATGACGGCGGCGATAGCTGTGTTGAAGCCAAAGCGGCGCATGTCTTCGGAGACCTTCTCGATCGCCCAATGGGTCTTGCGCACCAGCTCCAGATCATCGCCATCGGGGGAGCTGTTGCCCGAGCCAAAAGTGTCGCTGGGCAGAGGCCCGTTCTCTCCGCGCTCGGCGGTGTCGGCCGCCAAGCGCCAAAGACGCGCAAGGAAGCGGTGCACGCCCTCGACCCCCTCGTCCGACCAGTCGGCGTCCTGGTCGGGGGGACCGACGAACAGGATGTAGCAGCGCGCGGTGTCCGCGCCGGAGCGCTCGACGATGGAGGCAGGCGAGACGACGTTGCCCTTGGACTTGCTCATCTTGGCGCCATCATTAGTGACCATGCCCTGCGTGAACAACGCCTTGAAGGGCTCCTGGAAGTCGAGATGGCCGAGATCGGCGAGCGCCTTGGTGAAGAAGCGCGCATACATGAGGTGCAGGATCGCGTGCTCGACACCGCCGATGTATTGGTCCACCGGCATCCAGCGACGCAGCGCCGCCTGATCCCACGCCTGCTCGTCGTTGCGAGCATCGCAGTAGCGCAGGAAGTACCAAGAGGAGTCGACGAATGTGTCCATCGTGTCGGTCTCGCGACGGGCTGGGCCACCACAGGCAGGACACTCCGTTGCCACCCAGTCCTCGGCACCGGCGAGCGGGGAGCGACCGTGGGGAGCGTAGTCCTCGATGTCGGGCAGGATCACTGGGAGCTGCTCGACTGGAACTGGTTGTAGTCCGCAGCTCTCGCAATAGACGATTGGGATCGGACAACCCCAGTAGCGCTGGCGCGAGACGAGCCAGTCACGTAGGCGGTAGTTGACCGAGGCATGGCCCTTGCCTTCGCGGTCGAGCCAGCTCACGATCGCGGCGAGCGCCTCACGGTTGTGCATACCGTCGAAGTCGGGGTGACTGTTGACGAGTGGACCATTGCCGGTATAAGGAAGCCCGCCCTCCCGCCCGTCCATCTGCCCACC
>DATHNH010000164.1:0-5693 GCA_035486255.1 Solirubrobacteraceae bacterium
GGTGTCGTGGTTGTGGGCGTCGTGGTAGGGGTTGTGCCGGTGCCGGCGCTTTCGACCACGATTTCGTATTTGGTGTAGTTGATCGATCCGTCGTTGAAGAGGGTCGAGCTTTCGAACTTGTAGGTCCCTGGTTGTTCGAACTTGCACGTGCCTTCCCATGCGGTGGTGGCGCTCGCAGGTATACCGGAGCACATCGGCGCTGCGCTCGTCCACGAGACGGTCGCCGCGGTGGTCGCGTTGTCGGCGAACTTGACTTCGCCACCGGCGGCGATCGTGACCTTGCTCGCGGGTTCCGGGTTTGCCCCCGAGCCGGGCGTCGCCCAGCACGGCCAGTCCGGCTCGACGCAGTTCTCGTTGACTTCGAGCTTCGCTTCGGACGGGGGGGCAGCGAAGGCGGGCAACACAGCCACAGTCGCCCCGACCAGCGCAGCGAGGGCGAAAAGCAAAAGCGTGCGTGGTCTCATGATCGTAGGTCCAGGCTTCGCGTGAGGGTCAGCGCCGCGCCGTGCTTGGGGGTGAGCTTGATCTTCACGGTGAGCGCCAGCTTGTGATGATGGTGAAGCGCACGCTTGGCCGCTGCGTCGAGCGAGACCGTGAAGGAGACTGTGCCGGCGGGCGCCGAGGGGCGGACGAGTCGCCCGACGCGCGAGCTGCCAGGTCGTTTGACCTTCGCCGGCGTGGCGCCCTGGGCGAGCAGTTCGATTTCCAGGCGCGCACCAGCGTCGGCGGCGGGGATCTGGACCGTGCCATGCACTGTGTCACCGTGTTGTGCGTTTGCCAGCGCGAGCGTCGCGAGGGGATGGCCTCCGCCCGGCGGGGACGGCGTTTCCATCGAGCCGGGCGTCGTGCCCGTAGAGGGGGCGGTGCTCGTGGAGGCCCCGCCGCCGGAGGGTTGGGTGGAGGTTGTGGTCGTCGGTGTTGTGGTCGTCGGTGTAGTTGTGGTCGGCGTGGTTGTCGTCGGGGTCGTCGTCGTGGGGGTGGTTGTCGTCGTGTTTGTAGTCGTCGTGGTGGAGGTTGTGCCGGTGCCGGCGTTTTCGACCACGATTTCGTATTTGGTGTAGTTGGTGACTCCGTCGTTGAAGAGGGTCGAGCTTTCGAACTTATAGGTCCCTTCTTGTTCGAATTTGCACGTGCCTTCCCATTTGGTCGCGGCGGTCGTAGGCACGCCGGAGCAGCTTGGAGCAGAGCCGGTCCATACAACGGCTGCCGCGGTGGTCGCGTTGTCGGCGAACTTGACTTCGCCACCGGGAGCGACCGTGACCTTGCTCGCGGGTGGCGCGTACAGCCCCGACCCCTGGGTTGCCCAACACGGCCAGTCGAGCTCGACGCAGTTCTCGTTGACTTCGAGTTTCGCTTCGGGCGAGCCGGCAGCGAGAGCGGGCAGCACCGCCACCGCCGCCCCCAGCAGCGCAGCGAGGGCGAAAAGCAAAAGCGTGCGCGGTCTCATCGTGAACCCACCTTTCTCGTGCTGGATGTCCCCATGGCAGCCGCTGCGCACCGTGTGTGGGGCAGCGACATTCCGACTCTTCATCCCCTAGAGACTCCCGTACGCAGAGATCCTTCCCGCGGCGTTTCCCACTGCGTCTTGCTGGGCTCCCTGCACCGCTTGGGCGCTGGAACGGCGCGTTGAGGAACTGCAAGATCAGGAAGTCCCTGGGCCATCCGAGCTGGGCCAGACACTTGAACCTCGCCACAGCCCACACGGGCTCACACGCTGCCGCGCGGTGCTGGTGCGCGCTACGTCTAGCTCCCGTTGGGAGACGGCGCGATCTCGCCGCGGCCAGCTCGTTGCAGGTCAGCGGGCAGGCGCGCATCGGCGGCGCGGGCGAGGACTGTCAGGCCGATGCGCCAGCGGATGATTGCGGCGCGCTGGGCTGCCTGCGTGTTGGGCAGGTCGCCGGCCTCGCCGTCGGCGAGGCCGGCGACGAGCGCGCTCAGGTAGGCGTCCTCGAACACGTAGGTATTGGCGTAGCCGGCGTTGAGAGCACGTAGCTGAGTAGTGGGGGGGTTGACTGCCGCTATATCGACCGCGTAGGCCGCAAACCGCTGCTCTAGTTGGCCCATTTGCCGGGCGGCCTCGCCGGGTGCGACGCGTCGGTCGTGGAACGCCTCAAGGATCGGGTCGGCCCCACCCAGGAGCTTGTTGACCGCGAGCCTGATCGGCTCGACCTCACCCATATAGCGCTCGATCGCTGTCCGTTGCGAACGTTGCGTGCCGCCCGCCGACCCGGTTTGGCTCGCGCACCCGCCGAGCGTGATCGCGCACAAGCCACTGGCAACAAGCGCGTGGGTGTGGCGTCTCACACCCACGCGCGGCGCCGCGTCGCGCATCTTCAGTACGTGACGCACCTATCCACTCCTTGCTACTTGACGGTGAGCGTGCCTTCCATGCCGGCCATGCGATGTCCTGGCACAGAGCAGAAGAACTTGTAGGTTCCCGGCTTCAGGCTCAAGCTCAGGGTATTTGAGCCGCCCTGAAAGGTCGGTGTCGCTCCCACCTTTGCACCGGAAGCAGATTCGACCGTGACGTTGTGGCCCACCGGCGCCATGTTGGTGAAGTCGATCGAGACCTTGCCGGCCTTCGCGCTCAGCGATGTCGTGTTGTATTTGAGCTGGCCTTCGGCATTTGCTTCAAGGCTCAGATTTTCCGATGCGCCCGACGTCCCCGAAGAAGCTGCCGCCTTCGTAGAGCTCTGGGTAGGAGCTGTCGAGGCGCCCGCGGACGCTGACTGGCCTTCGTGCAGCAGGTTGAGCGTGTTTTCGCCGTCATCCACGAAGTAGATCCTGTTCCCGCTCGGGCTGATCACCAGGCCGAACAGCGAACCCGCTCCGGTCTTCTTGTCCGCGGTCTGTACAGCTGCCTGCTGGCCCTCGGGCGTGGTTTCCACCATGTTGCCGTCGCCTCCGTTGGTGGTGATGATGTTGCCGTTTGGCGCAAGCACCATCCCGAGCGGTTCCTTGAGATGACCCCCTTCGGTGACGACGGTCCCACCTTTGGACACGGGCGTCGTGCGGGTCGCCGCTTCGGAGACCGCGAGGATCTGGTTGTCCTGCGTGGAGGCCACGTACAGCGTGCCGTTGGAGGCGAGCGCGAGCCCGGTTGGGCCGAGCACGAGCGCTTCCGGCGAGTCCACCCACGGAATGCCGTCGGCGATTATCTGTTCGCTTGTGACCTTCGGTGCCTGTCCTTCTCCCGATTCGAGGTCGATGCGCAGCACCGTCGAGTTGTCGATCGGTTTCTTGCCCTTCACCGGGCCGCCGTTCAGCGCGTTAGAGACGAACAGGCTGGTCTTCGAGCCTTCGCTCTTAGCGGTCGAGTCCCACGGTCCCTGAATGTTCTTGCTCGCGATCGTCTGGATCGCCTTGCCTTCGCTGTCGAGCACGATCAGGCAACCGTCCTTCGCGGTCGCGGCCTTGCCGTTGGTGGTCGGCAGGCTGCCCACCACCACGTAGCCACCGGGGAGGATGTTCAAAGCAGTCGTCAACCCGACACCGCCCGGGCAGGGGCCAGGCAGGGTCTTCGGGTCGATGCTCGCGAACAGGCTCGCCTTGCCGGTAGGCGAGACCTGCACGATCGTCGTGCCGGTGCCCTGACCGTTCTCCTTTGCGCTTTCCTTGGCGTTGAAGTTGCTTACCAGCATCTGGCCCGCCTGGAGCTTGCCGATGCTGGTGGGCACGAACGCGATGCCGTAGGGGTTCACGTCGCCGTTGGCTGGTTCGGTTGAGCCAAGTTTGCCGACGCTCGTGAACTTGGCCAGGAACGGCCCCGAACTTGACACCGATTCAGTAGGCGTGCTGGTACTCGCCGCTGCGCCGGTGGTGGTTGAGCTACTGGTGCTGCTGGAGCTGCCGCAGCCGGCGAGCGCCAGCGCAACACCAACTAGAGCGAGGATCGACGTTCTTGGCACTGGAGTGTCTCCTGTGGTTCGGGAATCGGACAAGACGGTTCCTGCTCGCAGCCCAACCCCGACCGGGACCTCGCGATCCCTTGTCGGCTGTGTTGGCAGCGATCAGCGCGCGGCCCGCCGTCGCGTGCTCTCCTTATGACTCCGTCCTCCGAGGATTCCTTCCCCGTTCCTCGCGAGCTTTCCAATCTTCTGCGCCGGCATGGCCTTTGCCCTGAGCGCTCTCAGAGCCGGATCGCGCTTCCAGAGCGCGGGTGCGGCGTGTCACACCCGCGCTCACTCGCCCTCTGATCCAGCCGAGCGCTCAGTAGCCGTAGCCGCCGCTCGAGGATTCTGAGGAGCCGCCCGTGCTCGACGCGGGTGTCGCCGGCGTGCTGCTTGTGCTCGTCGCGGGGGTGCCGTTGGAGCTGGTCGTGACGACGCTCCAGGTGCCTACGTCTTTGATCCCCTGACCCTTGGTTTCACCAGACTGCTGGTCGCCCGTGAACGTGTACAGCGGCGTGCCCTTGTAGGTGACCTGCAAGGTCCCGTCGGGGCGCTTCACGATCCCGAGCGAGCCGACTTCGCCGCTGGGGGTGCCGCTGGACGGCGCAGTCAGCGGGTGCCACACACCCAGGCAGGCCGTGCTGGCGCAGATGAACTTGCCGTTCTGCTCGCCGCTGAGGTGATACAGCGTCATCCCGTGACTGTCGATGAGGATCGTGCCGAGCGAGTTGGAGGCGCTCTTCACGAGCACGGCGCTTGACGAGCCGCTGCTCGTCTGCGCGGCGGTCTGTGTGCCGGCGGCCGAGCTGGTCGTGTTGCCGGACGAGCTGCTGCCGCAGGCGGCGATCAGGAGCGATGCGGCGATTGCCAGGAGCGATGCGGCGATTGTCGGAAGGGACAGCTTCAGAAGATGGCGCATGTATTCGCTCCTGTGAGGATTCGGCGCCGTGCGGGCGCGTGAGTGTTCTGCTGTGCTGACAAAGACTCCGGACAGGCGCTTTTCCTTCCGAGTTGCCCCGCTCGCCGAGCTGCCGCGAGGCGGGTGAGGTGCGAGCGCGATCGGCGTTGGCGCTACAGTCGCAGGGCGGGGAGAGCATCTCGGTGCCGCGAGGGCCGCTCTTGTCGCCACCGTCAAATGCGCACTTTGGACCCACAGTCGCTGACGCAACACGTGGACCGTCTCTATCGTGCCGCGTGGGCGCTGTGCGGCTCGCGCGAGGATGCCGAGGACTTGGTGCAGGAGACATTTACGCGGGTGTTGGCGAGGCCCCGAGTTCTCACCGGCGACGACGATCTGTACTACCTGATGCGCGTACTGCGCAACACGTTCTTCACGAACCGCCGCACCGCGAGCCGACGACCGGTGACCGTAGCCACGCTCGATGACGTCAACCCAGCCGATCCGCGGCAGCTGCGCGAGCCCGAGCGTGCGCTCGAGATGCAGGAGGTGTACTCGACGATTGCGGGGCTTCCCGAGGATCGTCGCCTTGTGTTGGTGGCCGTGGACGTGCTCGGCCTCTCTTACAGGGAAGCTGCACGAGCATTGCGTGTGCGCGAGGCCACGATCACGACCAGGCTGTTCCGGGCACGCAAGCAGGTGGCTGAGCGGCTCGCGCCCGCGGCGAACGGAGCGGCGGGCTCTGAGTCCGGCTCATCCGCGGCGCGATCCCCAGAGCAAGGCTCCCTCGACCTGGGGAGTGTTCCCGCACCCTCGCGTCCACCGAGCCAGATGATCCGCGGGAATGAGACGGGCCCGGCCGGAGTCTTGCCCAGTAGAGGAACGCCATGACCGACATACCCTCC
>DATHNH010000165.1:0-12129 GCA_035486255.1 Solirubrobacteraceae bacterium
CTTCGCCGAGATGACGCCTTATCTCGGTGCCGACGCGCTTGCCCATCTCCACTTCGGAGAGTCCGTCGAGCTCCAGCTCGTCGCGCCGTATCACCAGGTCGCAGCCGGCCTCCTCGAGCAACCGCGCCTTGTGCTCGGAGCCCACGACGCCGATCGCGGTACCACCGCCGTTGCGAACGAACTGGAGCGCGTAACCGCCCAGTCCACCCGTTGCTCCCCAGATCAGCGCGATGTCTCCCTGCTTGAGTCGAGCTCCATTCGCGCTGACCAGCATCCGATACGCGGTCACCGCGCAGAGCGTGTTGGCTGCCGCCTCCTCCCAGCTGAGATGAGCCGGCTTCGGGAGCAACTGGTTGGCCTTTACGACCGCGTAGTGAGCGAGCCCGCCGAAATTAGTCTCAAACCCCCACGCCCGTTGCTCCTCGCAGAGCATCCCGTCGACCTGTGAGACCGGATCCTGATCGTCCAGCCAGGCGGGATGGGCGACCACCCGGTCCCCGACCGACCATCTCCGCACACCGATACCCACACGCACCACTATCCCGCAGGCGTCCGAGCCGATCACGTGGTGGGGAAGGTCGTGGCGCGCATCCCAGCCTCCCCGCCGCCCCAGCCGCTCGAGGAAGCGAAATGTCGATACCGGCTCGAACATGGCCGACCACACGGTGTTGTAGTTGATCGAGCTCGCCATCACGGCAAGCAGAACCTCGTCTGGCGCGAGCTCGGGCATCGGGACCTCGCCCACGCGCAACGAGCGGCGTACGTCCTTCTCGGCGCCGTCGGCGAACATGCGCTCGTCCTCGCGCAACAGATGGGCGGCGACGTAGCTAGAGGGGATCTCCTCAGCCAAGACCTGCTCTGCGAGCGAATAGCTTGCGCTCAACATACTTCCTCCACTCCCTTGCCTTCGATTGCGCTTACAAGCCAGTCGTCAACCGCTTCAGCAGTCGACTCGGCGTGCTCTTCGACCATCGTGAAGTGATCGCCGAGCGTCTCGACGATCTCAAGCGGTATCTCCCAGCGCGGCAGCGAATCGCTATCCCGCGCGGGGCGCGCCGGCAACTCGCCGGCCTGCACGAGCAACGTCCGCGCCTCGATGCGCTCCGGCTCCCACTCGGACAGGAGACGCATATAGGCGCCCATCGCCGTCAGGCGATCGTCGCCGATCGAATCGGCGCCGTCTCCCCGCATGTTCTCGAACAATCGGTCCAAGATGGTCCCGAGAGCGCCAAGCGAGTGACCTCTGAACGGGGGGAAGGTGTCGATCAGGACGAGTGCCTCCACGGCCCGCCCGCCGCGTTCCAGTCTGCTTGCCATCGCATGTGCGAGCCACCCCCCCGAGGAATATCCGACAAGTGCAACCGGACCGTCGCCGGCACGCTCTTCCACCCCCAGAGCAAGCGCCTCGATCGCGGCATCGAGGTCTGCCGGCACACGCTCTGCTTCTCTGAAGCCGGGCACCGTGAGGGCTGACACGGTGCGACGGCCCGTAAATGTCCGTGCAAATCTCACATATTGGTGAGGACCCGATGTTGCCAACACACTGGGCACGCAAATCAGCTCGATCTGGCCGTCTCCCTGGGCGAGCGTAGCCATCCGCGAGCTCACCCCGCCCGCGGCCGAGACGTCAAATGCCGGCCGGAACCTCGACGCGCTCGCGAGCAGCTCCATGAACTGGTCCGCCGTTCCGCGCTGATTCGCCTGCTCGAGCATCAGCGTGAAAGTGCCCACAGGCCCACCGTCCGCAACCACATGCTCATGTGAAAGTCGATCACTCCCCGAGTCGTCGGCGAGGCTCTCCTCGGCAGGGAGCTCCTTGAGCAAGCCTGTCAGTTGAGGCTCGATGTGAACAACCAGTGCGGCGACGGTCGGATGGTCGAGTATCACCCTCATAGACATTTGCAAGCCGGTGATGCCATTCAGCCGCGTCCGCAACTCCACCGCCATCAGCGAATCGAAGCCGAGCTCGAGCAGGTTGCGCTCGGGGTCGATCTCGTCTGCCTCGTACCCCAACACGACTGCCACCTGCTCCCGAACGGCCAGCGAAACAACCTCCTCGCGCTGCACGCCCGGCTCGGAGAGCCGCCGCAATAGCGAGCCGCTCCTGGCAAGCGCGACACTCCCCACGGAAGCCTCTGGTCGCGCCAGAATATGCCCCAACCAATGACGTCGGCGCTGAAACGCATACGTCGGCAACGGCACTCTGTTGCAATCCCCCTCGTCGAAGACGGAGGCCCAGTCGAAGGCGACGCCGCGGACCCATAGAGCGGCGATGGCGCTCAACAGGGTTCGTGTCTCCGAGCGCCCACCACGCAAAGCCGGCACTGCAAGCGCCCCCGCGCTCTCACCAGGGGCAACATGCCGGGCGAACGGCTCTCGACCCTGTCGCGTCGGTTGCTCGACAGCGCTCTCATCCTCCGACAAACATTCCATGCACATCGGACTGAGAACGCCGTCAGGGCCCAGCTCCAGGAAATTCCTGACCCCACGTTCCCCCAGCCAGCGGACGCCGTCGGCAAAGCGAACCGTATGGCGCACATGCCTTGCCCAATAGCGAGGATCCAGCAGTTGCTCGCCGGACAGCGGCTCACCCGTCAAGTTCGACACGATAGGTATTTGCGGCTCGGTGACCGACAGTTCGCCGGTGACGCGCGCGAGCTCCTCGAGCATTCCGCCCATGCGGTGTGAATGAGAGGCGTGACTAACCCTGATTCGCAAGGTCTTGCGACCGCGCTCTGCCCAGATGGAGGCAACGTCGAGGACCGCGTCCTCATCCCCCGAGAGCACCACTGCGCGGGGCCCGTTGACCGCCGCGAGCGCGACCTTCTCTCGCAAACTCCCGATTGTCTCCAGGATCTCCACCTCGGAGGCCTCCACCGCCATCATCGCGCCACCGGCCGGCAGCGATCCCATGAGTCGCCCCCTGACGGCGACCAGCTTGCAGGCATCTTGCAGCGAAAGCGCACCTGCGACATGCACCGCAACCAACTCCCCGAGTGAGTGACCGATGAGATAGTCGGGCCGCAAACCCCAATGCTCGAGCAGTCGAAATAGTGCGATCTCGAGCGAAAAAGCAGATGCCTGTGTGAGCACCATCTGATCCAGCAGGTTTTCACCCGAGTCCTCGCTTGACTCGGCCTGTCGCTCTCCCGAGCCTGCCACCATCGCCTCCGCCAGCAACAGCCCGAGCGGTTTGTCGAAGCACTCGAAGACGTCGTCGAGCGCGCTTTTGAAGACGGGGAACGCCTCGTACAGCTCACCACCCATGCCCATGCGCTGCGCGCCTCCACCGGTGAGCAGGAAGGCCAACGGCCCGCAAGCACTCCGGGCCTCTCCTTCGATCACCCCCTGAGACAGCCGGCCTCGAGCCAGAGCTTCCAAGCCGTCGGGCAATTCCCCGCCTTCGCCGATCACTACCGCGCGACTCTCGAACACCGAGCGCGAACTGGCCAACGAGAATCCCACGTCCTGGGAGCGCACCCCGCTGTCTTCGCTCACCTGATCGTGCAAGCGCAGCGCCTGCGCGCGCAACGCCGCCTCGCCCCGACCGGACACCACCCACGGCAGGACACGGCCCGCTCCGACGGCGTCCGCTGCCCCCGGCTCGTCGGCCACAGCCGACATCGCCGGAGCCTCCTCGAAGATCATGTGCGCGTTCGTACCGCTCATCCCAAACGAGGAGACGCCCACACGTCGGGGGGTCCCGTTCCGCGGCCAGGGAACGTTCTCCCTCAACAGTGAGACCGAGCCCGCCGACCAGTCGACGTGCCTCGACGGCTCGTCGATGTGCAGGGTCTTGGGCAACACACCGTGACGAAGCGCCATCACCATCTTGATCGCACCGGCGACGCCGGCTGCCGCCTGAGTGTGGCCCAGATTCGACTTCACAGACCCCAGCCACAGCGCCTGGTGCCGCGAGCGATCCTGGCCATAAGTCGCCATCAGAGCCTGAGCCTCGATCGGATCCCCCAGAGTTGTGCCTGTTCCGTGCGCCTCGACCGCATCCACGTCGCCTGCCGAGAGCCCGGCATCGGCGAGCGCTTGTTGGATGACCCGTTCCTGCGAGGGGCCGTTGGGAGCCGTAAACCCATTGCTCGCTCCGTCCTGGTTGACGGCACTACCGCTCACCAACGCGAGAACCGGATGCTTCAGCCGCCGCGCGTCGGAGAGGCGCTCGAGCGCAAGCAGCCCTACGCCCTCGGACCAGCCCATGCCGTCGGCGGCGTCGGCAAAGGGCTTGCAGCGACCGTCGGCCGCCAACCCGCGCAGACGGCTGAAAGCCAGGTAGACCGTCGGCGTAGAGAAGATCGTAACCCCGCCCGCCAATGCCAGCGAGCATTCCCCTTGACGTAGCGCCCGACACGCGAGATGCAAGGCCACGAGCGACGACGAGCAGGCCGTATCCACCGTGATCGCCGGGCCCTCCAAGCCGAGGTTGTAGGCCACCCGACCGGAGACCACACTGCCCCCGGCCCCCGGCATCAGATTGCCCTCGAGCTCCTGCAGTCCAGAGCCGGCGGCGAGCCCGTAGTCCTGGTACATGACACCGGCGAACACACCAGTCTGGCTGCCGCGCAAAGAACGTGGATCGACACCGGCGCTCTCGACGGTCTCCCACGCCGCTTCCAGCAGGAGTCGCTGCTGCGGATCCATCGCCGCCGCCTCGCGTGGGCTGATCTGAAAGAAGCCGGCGTCGAACTCACCGGCGTCGTAGAGAAAGCCACCTTCGTTGACATACGTGGTGCCAAAATGGTCGGGATCCGGGTGGTAGATGCGCTCCACGTCCCAGCCACGATCCTCGGGAAAGCTCGACACGGCATCGGTTCCGGCGTGCACCAGTCGCCAGAGGTCCTCCGGCGAATGGACCCCGCCCGGATACCGGCAGCTCATCCCGACGATCGCGATTCGCTCCTCGGCGATCGCACGCTTGCGCATCGTCGATCCCGAACCGGAGCGCACGCCCTCCACGCGTGAGCGCAGGAACTTGGCCACGGCAACAGGGGTGGGATGGTCGAATACGAGGGTCGCGGGAAGCCGCAGCCCGGTGACCTGGTCGAGCACGTTGCGTAGCTCGACCGCCGCCAGAGAGTCGAAGCCGAGCTCCTGAAATGTGCTCTCTGGATCGATCACGTCACCTGCCTCGTGTCCCAGCACGCCCGCCACCTGGTCACGCACCAGCTCGAGCACGATCGCATCGCGCTCGGACTCGGCTACGTCCACCAGCCGTCTTGCCAGCGTGCTCCCCCCGCCGTCTTTGGCGCGTCGTGCGGGGACCTTCACCACGCCTTGCAACAGTGGCGGCAGGAGTCCCATGCGGGCATGCCCCCGCAACGTATCGGCGTCCAGGCGCACCGGCACCAGCAACGCCTCCCGCGAGGAGCAGGCGACGTCGAAGAGCCTCAGCCCATCCTCGACCGAAAGCGCGTTCACCCCCAGCCTTCTCATGCGCGCCATGTCCGAGCTGTCGAGTCCCTTGGTCATGCCGACGCCTTCGGCCCAGAGCCCCCAAGCCAGCGACATCGCTTTGTGCCCTCGTGCATGGAGGCGCTGCGCAAAGGCGTCGAGGAACGCGTTCGCCGCCGCGTAGTTGGATTGTCCCGGGCTGCCGATCGCGCCGGCCGCCGAGGAGAACAACACGAAGTCGGTGAGCTCCATGTGCTCGGTCAGTTCGTGCAGATACACAGCACCATCGAGCTTCGGGCGCATCACCCGCTCGAGCTGGTCGGCGTCGAGCGACTCGATCGTCCCGTCCTCGACGACCCCGGCGGCGTGGATGACCGCCGTCAGCGGTCGATCCGCGGGAATCGCGTCGATCACGCTCGACAACGCCTCGCGATCGGCGACGTCGCACGCGACCACAGTCGCAAGACAACCGAGCTCCGCGAGCTCGCCGACGAGCTCCGCGACGCCTTCGGCCTGCTCCCCGCTGCGGCTCACGAGCAGCAGCCGGCGGGCGCCATGCTCACGGGCCATATGACGCGCCAGCAACGCACCCAAGCCACCGGTACCACCTGTCAGGAGCACCGTGCGCTCGGGATCAAGCGCCGGCGCCCCCGACGAGCTCGCCGAGACGGTCCTCGACACCAACCGCGGCGCATAGACGCCGTCGTCGCGCAACGCCAGCTGCGGTTCCTGAGTCTCCGACAGTGCCGACCAAGGCACATCGCCGCGCACAGCAAGCGGATCGAGGTCGACCAGCTGAATTCGGCCAGGATGCTCTGATTGGGCTGTGCGCGCCAATCCCCAAACCGCCGAGCTCACGAGATCGGGAACTTCGCCCGCAGCCACCATCATGGCGCCCCGAGTGACCAGCATCAGGCGCGAGCCCTCGAGCCGCTCTTGTGCAAGCCACGCTTGCAGCAGCGTCCTCATCCGCTGCACAGCGGCGTGCGTGGCTGCCACGAGCTCGGCGCCGGCCATATCGACATCGCTCACAGCACTTGCCGCCGTAACCACGACATCCGGCACGGGCAGGCCCGCGTCTATCGCGTCGGCCAGCTCGGAAGGCCCGGCGTAGCGATCCTCGATCGCCTCGCCCAAGCCCAGCGCGCTCGGATCACCAAGCGATGCCGGCTTGGACTCAGCCCTCGTCGTCGCGCCGAGCTCAACCGGCACCCAGCCCACGCGAAAGAGCCTGTCATGAGAGCCGGCGGGCACATCGCGGAGCTTGTCCGCACCCACGGGTCGAGCAACCAACGAGCCTATGCTCAAGACCGGCTCGCCCTCCGCGTCGAGGGCCGCGAGGCAGATTCGATCTTCTCCCGTCGGGGCGATGCCCACGCGCAGAGCACCAACGCCGCCGCGGTAAAGCCGAACATCGCCGAGCGAGAAGGGCAGCAACAACTGACCCTGCTCCTGCTCGTCGCTGCCCACGAGCATCGCGGCGTGCAGCGCCGCATCCAGCAGCGCGGGGTGAGCCCCGAAGCTCGCCGCCTGCTCCGCCTCGCGCTCGCCGAGCGTCACCTCGGCGAATATCTCCTCGCCACGCCGCCAAGCGGCATTCACACCCTGAAAGACGGGACCATAGTTCAGGCCGACACCGGCAAGATCGTCATAGAAGGACTCCAGATCGATGGTCTCCGATCCCTCTGGAGGCCATAGCTCTCCTCGGAGTCGATCGAGTGGGGCAGTGGACGAGTCGACATCGATCGTCGGTGCGAGCACGCCAAGCGCATTGCACACCCACTCGACTTGGGCGTGCTCCCCGATCTCAGAGCCGTTACGGGAGTGGATCGCGATGCGCCGTCCTGCCGCGTCGTCGATCTCGCCGAGCGTGAGTTGAAGCTCGACCGTGCCATCCGCTTCGAGCACGAGCGGCGCTTCCAAGGTCAGCTCCTCGAGCAGCTCGAACCCGACCTCGCCGCCGGCGGCGAGCGCCAACTCGACGAAGCCCGAACCCGGCAATATCACCGTGTCGTGAACCATGTGATCGGCAAGCCAAGGGTGAGTCGCCAACGACAAGCGTGCGGTGAAGGTCCAGCCTCGCTCACCGGCCAGCGGAATCACCGCACCCAGCAGTGGATGATCCGACGCCCGCAGCCCCACTGTCGATAGATCGCCCGCTCCAGCCCAACGCTCATGCCAATAGCGACGACGTTGGAACGCATAGGTGGGCAAGCTCACGAAGCGCGCACCGCGCCCGGCAAACAGCGCTTGCCAGTCGACGAAGACACCGTCTGCGTGCACGTCGGCGAGAAAAGTCATGAATGTCTCGTTCTCCGAGCGACGTGCGCGCAGTGTCGGCGCAACCAGCGCCCGCTGCTTGCCCTGTTCGTTCTGCTCGTCCTGCTCCTCGAGGCATTCCCCAGCCATTGCCGATAGAACACCGTCCGGACCCAACTCAAGGAAGCGCCTCGCCCCAGCCGCCCTCAGCGTGCCGACCCCCTCGGCGAAGCGGACCGTTTGGCGCACATGACGCACCCAGTAATCGGCGCTGGTCAGCTCGCCATCCTCGGCAATCGTGCCAGTCAGGTTGGAGACGATCGGGATTCGAGGCGGGTTGAAGCTCAAGCCCTGTAGGACGCCGCGAAATTCCTCGAGCATCGGCTCCATGAGCTGCGAGTGAAAGGCATGGCTTACATGTAGACGGGAGGTCTTACGACCTCGCTCTCGCAACCTTGCGGCAAGGGTCTCGAGTTCTGCGACAAGACCCGAAACGACCATCGAACGCGGTCCGTTGGCGGCGGCAAGCGAGAGCGTCGAGAAGTGCTCGAGCTCGGCCGCGACCTCCCGCTCGGAGGCCTCCACCGCGAGCATCCCACCCCCCTGAGGCAGCGCGCCCATGAGCCTGCCCCGGGCAGCCACGAGCTTGCACGCGTCCCCGAGCGAGAGCACACCCGATACGTGGGCCGCGACCAACTCGCCGATCGAATGGCCGATGAACAGGTCGGCCTCAACTCCCAAGGACCGCACCAGCGCGAACAACGCCAGCTCGATCGAGAAGAGACTCGCCTGCGCGAACTCGGTGTGCTCCAGTAGCGCCGCCTGAGCGGAGCCCTCACACGCGAACAGCAGTGCCTTCAGCGGCTGCGCGAGATGAGCGTCGAACTCTGCACACACCTCGTCGAGAGCCTGCGCGAAGACTGGGAAGGCTTCGTAGAGATCGGCGCCCATGCCCGCGCGCTGCGCTCCTTGGCCGGTGAACATGAAAGCCGTCTTGCCACCTCCCGCATCCCGCTCGAGGACACCGGATCCCAACTCGCCTCGCGCAAGCCGGGCGAGCCCCTCGACGAGCTGCTCGCTTCCCTCGCCCACGACCGCGGCACGCCGCCCGAATCGTGCGCGGCCTGTTGCCAGCGAGAACGCAACGTCCAGTGGTGCGAGCTCGGGCGATGCTTGTAGATGTGAGACCAAGCGCTGTGCCTGTTCTCGCAACGCAGGCTCGTTCTTTGCGGAGAGCAGCCACGGCAACGCCGGCATCGGGAGTTGGTCGAGCTCCCGGACCCCATCGCCTGTCGGTGCCTCCTCGACGATCAGATGGGCGTTGGTACCGCTGATCCCAAACGAGGACACGCCGGCGCGTCTCGGTCCCTCACCCCTCGGCCACGGCTGGGCCTCGGTCAATAGTTCGACGGCCCCAGCCGCCCAGTCCACCTGACTGGTTGGGGTATCCACGTGCAGCGTCCGCGGCAACGTCTCGTGAGCCAGCGCCTGGACCATCTTTATGACGCCTGCCACGCCTGCTGCGGCCTGAACGTGCCCTATGTTCGACTTGACCGATCCGAGCAAGAGGGGCCTGTCGCTGGGACGGTCCAGCCCATACGTGCTCAGCAGGGCCTGTGCCTCGATCGGGTCTCCCAGAGTGGTGCCGGTACCGTGCGCCTCGACCGCATCGACCTCATGCGCTGCGAGTCCCGCATTCTCCAGCGCCTGACGGATCACGCGCTGCTGAGAAGGCCCATTCGGCGAGGTGAAGCCATTGCTCGCCCCATCCTGGTTGACGGCACTCCCGCGGATCACACCGAGCACACGATGGCCGTTGCGTTGCGCGTCGGACAGCCGCTCCAACGCGAGCACGCCGACCCCCTCGCCCCAGTTGGTCCCATCGGCGCTGTCAGCGAAGGACTTACAGCGCGCGTCGCGTGCAAGACCGCGTTGCATGCTGAACCCGACGAACAGACTGGGCTGGGCCATGACGGTGACGCCACCCGCGAGCGCCAGCGAGCATTCGCCTTTGCGCAGCGCTCCGCAGGCGATGTGCAGCGCGACCAGCGAAGACGAACACGCCGTATCGATTGTCATCGTCGGACCCACCAGCCCAAAGAGATAAGCCACGCGACCCGACACGATGCTGCCCGTGTTGCTTGTCACCGTGTGACCGCCGGCCGCGGTCTCGGGATCAGGGGGATAGTCCTGATACATGACCCCGGCGAATACGCCTGTCTGACTACCGCGAACAGACGCGGGGTCGATGCCGGCGTCCTCGAAGACCTCCCAGCATGCTTCGAGGAACAGGCGCTGTTGGGGATCCATCGCAAGCGCCTCGCGTGGGGTGAGTCCAAAGAACCCCGCATCGAACTCACCCGCGTCATACAGAAAACCGGCTTCGCTCACGTAGCTCGTGCCAGGATGATCGGGATCAGGGTGAAAGAGACGCTCCACGTCCCAACCACGATCGACGGGCAGCCCCGAGATCGCGTCTTCGCCGTTGGCGAGAAGATCCCAGAAGCGAGCGGGCGAGCTGGCTCCGCCCGGCAGCCGGCAGCTCATGCCGACGATCGCCACCGGCTCGGCAGCGGCTGCGAGCAGTCGCTGATTCTCGCGGCGTAGCCGCTGGGCTTCCTTGGCCGAGGCACGCAGCGCCTCGGCGACCTTCTCAGGGGACGCGCTCACCTCAACTTCTCCCCGCCGAGTCGCCCAGAGCCTCGTCGACCCCGAGTGTCAACTCCACGAGACTCTCGAGGTCCATCTCGTCGACCGAATCGACCGGCTCGTTCTCGGTCGCTGCGCCCGAGCCACTCGCAAGGCCCGCCAGCGTCAGCAGGGTGTCCATGATCCCAGCCTCGCGCAGGCGGGCGAGCGGAATGGAGGCGATAGCGCCGCGAATATCCACTTCCTCGAGACTCCGGTCGGGGCGCTGACCGCCCTGGGGCTCGATTTGGCCCAGCAGAAAGCCGCTCAACTCGGCCGTCGAGGGATAGTCGAACGCAAGCGTCGCCGGGAGCTGCACCCCGCTGAGCGCTGACAGTCGGTTGCGCAATTCGACCGCGGTCAGCGAATCGAACCCAAGCTCGTTGAATGCACGCCGCACGTCGATCGCATCGGGGGAGTCGTGCCCCAGCACCGCTGCAACTTCGCGACGCACGAGCTCGAGCACCACCCGCTCGCGCTCCTCCTCAGGAGTGCCGGCAAGCCGCCGCGCGAGAGACCCGGCGGTGCTTGCCTGCCGATCGGCCGTTGCGCGAACCAGACCGCGCAACAGCGGTGACAGCGTCCCCGCGCGCGCCTGCGCACGCAGCCCGGTCGTATCCAGGCGAGCAGGAATCAGCAAAGGCTCACCCGCGGCCTGGGCCAGGTCGAAGAGTCTGAGCCCTTCCTCGGCAGACAACGCAAGCATGCCCGAACGTTCCATGCGCACACGATCGGATGTGCTCAGCTCACCCGCCATGCTTCCCGTCGCGGCCCACAGGCCCCAAGCCATCGAGACGCCGGGCAAGCCACGCTCGCGTCGATACGCCGCGAGCGAGTCGAGGTATACGTTCGCCGCCGCATAGTTGCTCTGACCCGGGCCACCAAGCGTGCCCGTGCTGGAGGAATAGAGGATGAAGGCCGACAGGTCGAGCCCTTCTGTCAGCTCGTGCAAGTGCCATGCCGCGTCGGCCTTGGGCGCGAAGATATGGGCGATCCGCTCAGGAGTCATCGATCCGATCACGCCGTCGTCGAGTGCCCCGGCGGCGTGAACCACGACTCTCAACGGATACTCGCCGTCCACCGAGTCGATCACCTGAGCGAGCTGCTCGCGATCGGATACGTCACAGGCGACGAGCATCACCTGCGCACCGAGCTCGACCAGATCTGCCTTCAGGCGCTCGGCGCCGGCCGCCCGCGGCCCCTGCCTGCTTGTCAGGACGAGGCTGCGAACCCCGTGCTCCTTCACCAGATGCCGCGCGAGTAGAGCGCCCAAGGCGCCGGTGCCGCCGGTAATGAGTGCAGTGCTCGGTGCGCCCGTCGCGGACACCCCCATCTTGGCCGCGCTGCGTGCGGTGTCCTCGGAATCGGTTTTCGGGTGCGTCATCCCAGCAGCCTCGGACGCCCCATTCGCCTGCCTCTCGACGCGCATCAAGCGAGGCGCCAACACCCGATCCGCTCGCACCGCCAACTGTGACTCATCGCTGTCCAACACCGCCAACAGATCCCTCAGCGAGACATTGCTCGTGTCGTCGAGGTCGACCAGCACGAATCGGCCTGGATTCTCCGACTGTGCCGAGCGCACGAGACCCCACACGGGCGCAACCGCCAGATCTCTCACCCCGTCGTCGGCTCCCGCCGGCACCGCACCGCTGGTCATGAATACAAGTCGCGACGCCCCAAAACGCTCGTCCGCCAGCCACTGCTGAACCATCGACAGCGCGAGCTCCAGGAGTCGACGGGCCGTTGCGGCGTGCGTATCGGACTTCTCGGCGAGCGTAT
>DATHNH010000166.1:0-8235 GCA_035486255.1 Solirubrobacteraceae bacterium
CGCGCTGCAACGTTTGCTGCGTGGTCCGACGTGGATGAGCCTAGCATCAGGCCGATGCACTCCAAGCCACTGCGCGCGCTTGCGCTGGGACTCGCGCTGGTCGCCCTATGGGCGGTGCTGGGCGCCGGCGCAGGAGCCGCTCAACGCGTGACCGTCACCGCCGCGCTTCAGAAGCTGGAGAAGAGTGGCGCGATTACCGAAGCCCAGTACAGGCAGTACCAGGGGGCCTTCAGCGCCGCCAAGAGCTCTTTGCGCAAACTATCGGGCACTCGCGCGACGGAATTGGGGGCGGTGATGGCCAACGTCGAAGCGATGGCCGCCAACCAGCTGATCCCTTCGCGGCTTCCGGTGATGTTCAATACGCTCGAACGCAACAGGCAGTGGTGGACCACCGAACGTCTGCTGGGCGCCGACCAGCGCGTCTACTTCAACGGCAGCCGGCTGGTCTGGGAGTACTACCCCGGACAGGGGATCGAGATTCAGTGGCTGGCGACCTTTGGCAAGGCGAACAGCTACTTCTTTGCCAAAGAAACAACGGCGCTCGAGGAAGTGCTGAACGAAGCCATACCGCTGGCCACCCAGCGCGCCGGGGGCATTGCCTGGGAATACATGTTCCAGTTCGACGGCGGCATTCCGCCGTGGACCAGCGGCCTGTCGCAAGGCACCGCCCTGCAGGTGCTGGCGCGTGCTTGGAGCGTCACACATATCCAGACCTACTTGACCGCCGCCCAGCAGGCGCTTGGCATCTTCGAGACGCCACCCCCTTCCGGGGTCAGAGTCGCAACCCCCGCGGGAGCCCACTACTTGGAGTACACCTACGCGCCCAGCGAGCGCATCCTCAACGGCTTCATCCAGAGCCTGGTCGGCCTCTACGAATACGCGAAGCTGACCAAGGATCCCTTGGGCCAGCAGCTGTTCGAAGCCGGCGACGCCGAGGCCCGTGCGGAGGTTCCCCACTACGACACAGGGGCTTGGTCGATGTATGACCAGCACTCCGAATCGGATCTGAACTACCACGAGCTGCTTGCGGAATTCCTTGAACACCTTTGCGAAAAGACGGGCAAGGGCGAGCCGCTGACGCCTACCACCGGCCAGATACCCGGCGATCAGATCTACTGCACGACCGCGACGAGCTTCCGCGAAGACGAGAAGACACCGCCCGTGGTGGAACTGCTGACGCAGACGGTCAGAGCCAACGAACGCGCCGGCGTGCAACTGAAGCTGTCGAAGGTCTCGAGTGTGAGCATGGTGATCAAGCTCGGCACGAAGACCGTTTGGACCAACGACGTGACTGTCGAAGGCGGCAAGCCACGACTGCTTTGGGTTACGCCCGCGAAAGCCGGCACCTACTCGGTCGGGCTCAAAGCCGTCGACCTTGCGGGCAACGAAGAAGTCGCGACGGGCACGATCGTGGTCAAGGCAGCTTCGAAAGGGGTGGCAAAGGGCGCTCGCGCCGCGAACGTCGCGCAGCCGGAGCGGATCTCGCCGGCGCTGCGACGGTTGCCTATTCTCTGAGTATCCGATGCCGGATGCCCTACCGCAAACCTGGATCCTGACCGCCTCCCCGGAAAACCACGAGGCCACGTGCGCGCACGGCTTCAGCGTGATCGGCATCAAGGAGCGCAACCGCCCGCGCGCGCTGCAGATCGAGCCCGGCGACCGGATCGTGCTGTACCTGACGAAGGTGATGGCCTTCGCCGGCAGCATTCTCGTCAGCGGCGAGATGTACGAGGACCGCACGAAGCTGTGGCCCGGCAAGCCCGGCAAAGCCGACGCCTACCCCTGGCGCTTTGCGACCGAGCCCGAGATCGTGCTCGAAGAGCACGAGTGGGTGCCGGCGGAGACGCTGTCGAGCAAGTTGGAGCATGTCTGCAAGTGGCCCGCGGAGCACTGGAAGCTCGCCTTCCAGGGCCAGCTGCGTACCGTGTCGGAGAAGGACGCGAAGCTGTTGGTCAAGCGCATGGGCGCCGCCGCAGGGGCCCACGCCTGAGCCTGCGCGCAGCCTGCATCGGCTCTGAATCCGGCTGCTTGCGCTGCGCCGCGCCATACAATCGACTTATGCCGCACAACCCCCCTTGCGCCCGCGCATGACGCGCATCACGCGCACCTGGGGGGCGCTTGCGCCCGAGCAGCGCATCGCCACCGTGGCCGCTGTCGCGCTGCTCGTGACCATGTTCCTTCCCTGGTACGACCTGCAGTCGCTGGACCGTAAGACGGGCGTCATCAACTCGCATTCGATCAGCGCCTTCGGCGACGTGTCGTTTGTCGAGGCGGCCGTCTTCCTCGTCGCCGCGGGCGTGGTCGCGCTGATGTTCGCGCGCGCCGAGCGACGCGACTTTCATATGCCGGGCAGCGACGGGGCGGTCGTGATGGTCGCTGGCTGCTGGACGGCGCTCTTGATCTTCTACCGCGTCTTCTCGCGCCCCGCCGGCCATGGCTATCCCGTGGGCATCGAGTGGGGCTTCTTCCTCGCCTTCGTCGCCGCCGGCACGCTTGGCTACGCGGGTTGGCGCATGCGTGCCGCGAGCACGCCCGAAGCGCCGCTCATGCGCCCACGCGGGAGCAGACGACGCGCGCCCGGTAGCGAGGACGTGACCGTCCTAGCTCCGTCCCCCGATCGCCCCGCGCGCGCTAAACCTGTAGCGGCACGGCCATCGCAGACACCGCCACCGCAGACACAACCACCGCAGACACCGCCAGAGGGAGCTCGGCCGGTCGAGCACGAGGTCCACCCCTCCGACGAGGCCACGACGGTGGTGGAGCGAAGCGAACGACCACCACCGAGCACGACCACATCCTCCCCATCCCGGCAAAGCGGGCCTACCTCCACTCCGCCCGCGGTATCGCCGCGAGCGCCCGGATCGAGAGGCTTCACCTCGCGCAAGCGTCCGCGCTTTCCCCCGTCCCCCTCGGACCAACTGTCCTTCGAGGACGCGCCCGTCAAGCCGGACGAGCACTGAGCGACCCGTATCATTCCCCCGATCATGGCCGCGGACGGACCCCTCTCCTCAACAGCAGTCGCCGCGGGCCTGAGCTCGGTCGGGTACCTGCCGAGCGAGTCGACCGCACTGGTGGCATTCCTCGCGACCAAGCTTGGCAAGCCCGTGCTCGTGGAGGGGCCCGCGGGCGTCGGCAAGACCGAGCTGGCGAAGGCGCTCGCGCGCTACCTCGGCCGCGAGCTGATTCGCCTGCAGTGCTACGAGGGGCTCGACGAGGCCAAGGCGCTGTATGAGTGGAACTACCGCAAGCAACTGCTCCGCATCCAGGCGGAGGCGTCTGGTACCGGCTGGGAGGCCGTGCAGGAGGACATCTTCGGCGAGGAGTTCCTGCTGGCACGGCCCTTGATGAGCGCGATCGCATCCGAGCAGCCGGTGGTCTTGTTGATCGACGAGATCGACAAGACCGACCAAGAGTTCGAGGCGATGCTGTTGGAGGTGCTTTCAGACTTCCAGATTTCGATACCGGAGCTGGGCAAGGTCACTTCGACGACTCATCCCGTGGTGCTGCTCACCTCGAACAACTCACGCGAGCTGACGGAGGCCCTCAAGCGCCGCTGCCTGTACCTGTGGCTTGACTACCCCGGCTTGGAGCACGAGCTGGCGATCGTCAAGCTGCACGCGCCAGACCTGCCCGAGGCAGTGGCCCGACGGCTCGTGGAGGTGGTGGGCATGGTGCGCGAGCTCGACCTCAAGAAGCCGCCGTCGATCGCCGAGTCGATCGATTGGGCACGCGCGCTCTTGCTGCTGGGCGCCAAGGACATCGACGCGACCGTCTTCAACGAGACGATGTCGGTGATCGTCAAGCACCGCACCGACATGGACATCGTCGCCGAGCGCGTCGGTCTCAAGCTCGCACAGGACGCCGAGCCTGCCAATGCCCAAACGGCCTGACGGCATCGATTCCGCCACGCCCCCCGCACGCGGGGGATCTGAGGGCATGGCGGCACGACTGCTCGAGCTGGGAGAGCAGCTGCGCGCCGAGGGCGTGGCCGTCGGCACCTCCGAGTTGCTCGACGCCTTCGCCGTCTTGCGCGAGATTCCATGGACCAGGCAGGGCGAGTTTCGCGAGGCACTCGCCGCCACGCTCTCCAAGAGCCAGGACGACCGGCGCGTCTTCGAGCTCGTGTTCGACCGCTTCTTCTTTCGCGCAGTGGAGATTGCCTCTGTGCGGGAGGGGGTGGACGAGCGAAGCACGGCCTCGGCGGATCTGGGCGAGCTCTCGGAAACCGAACTCGACGCGCTGCGCATGCAGATCGCCGCCGCGCTGCGCGACGGGGCCGAGGGCGCGATGCGCGACCTCGCGCGCATGGCGATCGCCACCTTCGGTCAGGCCGAGCAGGGCTCGGGGGTGATCGGCGTGGACGTACAGCGCATCCGCCGCGCACTCGGCCTGCGCGCCGAGCCCCAGCCCGACCTACCGGCTGACGACCCACGTCGCGACGGCGTGCCGCGCGACGCGCTGCGGCGCTTCGAGATGCTGATGCGCCGCGAGCTGGAACGCTCACAGGTACAGCGCTCGGGGCGACTACCGCCCGCACGCCCGCTGGGTGAGCTCGACCGCGCGCTACCCTCCGGCCCGCTGCAGGATCTCGCGGCGGTACACCGCGTCGTGACACAGTTGCGCCGGCGCCTGGCCACACAGGGCAAGCAGAATCGGGGGCATCGACCCCACGCGCACGTCGACGTGCGCCGTACGATGCGCGCTTCTCTGCAGACGGGGGGAGTGCCGGTCGAGCTGCGCTACCGCCCGCGTCGCCCGCGACGTCCCGAGATCTACGTACTTTGCGACGTCTCCACGAGCGTCACGTCCGCGTCGGTCTTCTTCCTGTCGGTGCTCCACGCGCTGCACGACTCGTTCCGCAAGATGCGCTCCTTCGTGTTCATCGAGCGTATCTCCGAGGTCACCGACGTGTTCGCGCACGAGCGCGACTTTCGTGCCGTCAGCGAACGCATCTCCACCGACGCCGGAGTGGCCGACATTTCCGGCTACACCGACTACGGGCGTGTGTGGTCGGAGCTGTTGGAGCTGATCCAGGACGATATGAACCCGCGCGCCACCGTGATCGTGCTCGGCGACGCGCGCACCAATGGACGCGACCCGCGCGCCGACCTCTTCGGGCAAGTTGCCTCGCGCGCGGGACGCACGTTCTGGTTGAACCCGGAGCCGCGCCTGTACTGGAACTACGGCGACTCGGTGATCGCCGCCTACGAGCAATATTGCACCGCGTTCGAGTGCTGGACCACGGCCCAGCTCGAGGACTTCGTCAAGGCCCTCACGCGTCCGGTGATCGCCGCCCCGCGCTAGCATCGAGGAGAGCAAATCAGGGGAGCTGGCGAGAAGCCGGCTGAGATGGCGCATGATCCGGCGCCGACCCTTCGAACCTGTGGGGTAATGCCCGCGGAGGGAGCGGAGTGCATACACAATTCCAGTCCCGCGAACGCCACACGCAGGAGCTACGCGGCACAGACCAGCCGTCGTCGGCGACAGGCGACGGTGTGAGCCTCGACAACGTCAGCCACGCCTACAGGGACCGTCGCGGCACCGAAGTGCAGGCGCTTGCCGGCGTGTCCTTGTACGCGTCACGTGGGTCGGTGCTCGCGGTGGTGGGACCGAGTGGCTGCGGCAAGACGACGCTGCTCGAGCTGATCTGCGGGCTGCAACGGCTCGACACGGGCTCGATCGAATGCGCGCCGGCCGTGCTGATGCCCCAGCGCGACCTGCTGTTGCCGTGGCTCAGTGCGGTGGACAACGCGGCGCTTGCATTGCGGATCGCGGGCGTATCGCGCACGCGCGCACGTATGCGTGGGGCAAGCCTTTTCGAGGAGCTGGGTCTCGACGGCTTCGAGCGCGCCCGCCCCCAGGAGCTCTCGGGCGGGATGCGCCAACGCGTCGCGTTTCTGCGCACGCTGCTTTCCGGCAAGCCCGTGCTCTGTCTGGACGAGCCCTTCGGCGCCCTCGACGCCATCACCCGTCAGGAGATGCAGGAATGGCTTACGGGTGCACTGGTGCGCGAGCCGCGTACCGCGGTGCTCGTGACCCACGATGTCGAGGAGGCGATCGTGCTCGCCGATCGTGTCGCGGTCCTCTCCCCCCGTCCCGGGCGCGTGGTGGCCGAGCTGTCGGTCGATCTGCCCCGGCCGCGCACTCGCACCGACCCCAGCGTGATCGCGCTGCGCGAGCAGGCGCTGCATGCGCTCAACTTGGGCGCCGGCGGAGGCGAGCGATGACGCCCGAGGACCCTGCCCCCCATGCACGCGCGACGAGACCGCCAACCCCGCCGACCGCTCCCCCCAAAGCCTCTCCTCGACACGTCGTCGCGCGCATCCTGCAGTACCTCCCCGCCGTCCTGCTGGCCACCGCGCTGCTCGGCGTTTGGGAGGCCTACGTAGACCTCGGCTCGGTCAGCCCGATCGTGCTGCCCGCGCCCCACGAAGTGGCCGGTGAAGCTTGGAGAAACTCGGGACTGTTGGCGTCCAACCTCGAACTGACGGCCCAAGAGGTGGGCCTTGGCGTGCTGCTCGCGCTCATCTTTGGCTTCGTGCTGGGTGTGCTGATCCACCTCTCGCCACTGCTGCGCCGCGCTGTCTACCCGCTGGCGGTCGGCTCGCAGGCGGTTCCGGTTGCGCTGATCGGCGTGCTGCTCGTGTTCTGGTGGGGCTTCGGCGTGCTGCCAAAGCTGTTCGTGATCGTCTTGATCTGCTTCTTCCCGGTCGTCGTCACAACCGTTGACGGGCTGGCCTCCGTCGACCCCGATCAGCTCAAGCTGCTGAGAACGCTCGGCGCCTCGCGCTGGCAGGCGCTGCGCTTCGGCGAGTTGCCGGCCGCGGTGCCCGCCGCCCTCAGCGGCGCGCGCATCGCGCTTGCCGTGGGGGTCATCGGGGCTTATATCGCCGAGACCTCGACCGCCACCTCCGGCCCATATGCCGGACTCGGACATCAGATCAATGCGGACATCAACGCGCTACAGACCCCGCGCGCCTACGCCGCGGCCGCCGTGCTGTTCGTGTTCGCGATCGCATGCTTCTACACACTTGCCCTGGCCGAGCGTCTGCTTGCCCCGTGGGCCCACCAACCAAGAGGAGAGATCCGTTGAGCGCACCGTCGACTGTCCGCCGTGCCGCCACCTCCCTGCTGCTCGCTTGCGTCTGCGCCGCGGCGCTGAGCGCCTGCGGTACCAAGCAGGATGCCGTCTCGGCGCCCGGGACAAAGCCGTTCACGGTGATGCTCGACTGGTTTCCCAATGCCGATCATGCTTCGCTCTACACGGCAATCGCGCACGGCTATTTCAACACGGTGGGCCTCGACGTGCACCCGATCGTGCCCACCGAATCGGCCGAACCGCTGAAGTTGCTCGCCGCGGGCAAGGTCGATATGGCGATCTCCTACGAGCCGCAACTGCTGCTCGCCCGTGACGAGGGTCTGAAGCTCGTGTCGATCGGTGCGCTCGTGCAGCGTCCGCTCACATCGATCATCGCGCTGCCTTCCGCACATGTGCGGAAGGTCTCAGACCTCGCCGGCAAGCGCGTGGGCACGGCGGGCATCGCCTACCAGGAGGCCGAGCTGCACACCGCTCTGCAGGCTGCCGGCGTGAGCCCCGGCTCCGTCACCGAAAGCGACGTCGGCTTCAACCTCGTGCCATCGATGCTCTCGGGCAAGGTGGCGGCTACGCTCGGGGGCTACTGGAACTACGAGGCGATCCAGCTGCAGCAGATGCACAAGAACCCCGTCGTGATCCCGATCGACCACGCAGGCGTGCCCAGCTACAACGAGCTGGTGCTCGTCGTTCGCTCCGAAGAGGCCCGTACCGACGGGGTGGACCTGCGCGCTTTCATGCAGGCGCTCACCCGCGGCGAGCAGCAGGTGCGCGCGCACCCCGCCGCGGCTGCGTCGCTGATCGCGAAAGCCAATCCGTCCGTGCAGGAGAAGCTGCAGCTCGCCTCGATCGAAGCTACCCTCCCCGCTACGCTGCCCTCCGATCGCACGAAGCCATACGGCTGGCAGGAACCGGCGGCATGGGCCGCCTTCGGCCGTTGGATGTTCACACAGCGACTGATCCACTCAGACCCCGATAGCGCCGGGCTACCGCCCTTCACCAACGAGTTCCTGGCCGGGCAGGGAATATAGGGGGCGTCACTAGGACAGTCACTGCTCGCGGAACGGCACGGCAACCGCAATGGCAATGGCAATGGCAACCGCAACGGCAACGGCAACCGCAACCGCAACCGCAACCGCAAC
>DATHNH010000167.1:0-7683 GCA_035486255.1 Solirubrobacteraceae bacterium
TGGTCCCGGTGGTCCGGGTGGCGGTGGTCCGGGTGGCGGTGGCCGTGGTGGTCCAGGTGGCGGTCGTGGTCCCGGTGGTCCCGGCGGCGGCGGTCGTGGGCCGGGTGGTCCCGGCGGTGGCCGTGGTGGCTCCGGTGGCGGTCGTGGTCCGGGTGGCGGCGATCGGGGTGGGATGCGCTGATGCTGTCCCCCAAGCGTGTAAAGCATCGCAAGCAGCACCGTGGCCGTCGCCGCGGGCTCTCGCGTGGCCAGGTGAAGGTCCAGTTCGGCGAGTACGGACTGAAGTCGCTCGAGCAAGGGTGGCTCACCAACCGTCAAATCGAGGCTGCTCGTATCGCGATGACTCGCAAGATCAAGCGTGGCGGGAAGGTTTGGATAAACGTCTTCCCCGACAAGCCGGTCACCAAGAAGCCGGCCGAGACGCGGATGGGCTCGGGCAAGGGCAACCCAGAAGGCTGGGTCGCCGTGGTCAAGCCTGGCCGCGTCATGTTCGAGCTGGCCGGCGTCCCAGAGCCACTGGCCCGCGAAGCGATCCGCTTGGCCGCGCACAAGCTTCCCGTCAGATCCAAGTTCGTGTTGCGAGAGGACTAGAGCGAGCGATGAAGGCCAAGGAGATGAGGGACATGCTCGACGAAGAACTCGCCGAGCAGATAACGACGCTGCGCAAGGACCTGTTCGGCAAGCGCTTTGCCAACGCCACGGGCGAGCTCGAGGACACCGCGGGCGTCCGTCGTGCGCGGCGCGAGCTTGCGCGAGCGCTGACCGTCGCTCGTGAGCGCGCCGGCGCGACCAAGGCACATCACACCAACTGACAAGCTGAGCTGGAAGAGACTGAAACGGATAGACATGGCTGACGACACAGACAACGAGACGCCCGAGAACGCCGAGCCAGAGGCTCAGGCAGGCGAGCAGGTAGAGCCGGCGCAGTCCGCCGCCGAGGCGCCTGCCGTCCCAGCTGCTACGGCTACCGAGGCAGAGCCCGCCGAGCAGCTGGCGCCCAAGGAGCGTCGTCGCCGTGCGCGCTCCACCCACACGGGTGAGGCTCGTCCGTCGCGTACCGCCGAGGAGCGCCATGCCGAACGCGTGGCCGAGCGCCGCACCAAGGCCGTCAAGCGTCGTGCGCGGCGGTTGCAGGAACGCGCCAAGGCAAGCGAACGTCGTGCGGCGGCGCCGGCGCCTGAGCCGCTGCCGCCCGTGCACGCGCCCGTCGAGGGTGCCCGCAAGGTCCGTCAGGGCGTGGTCGTCTCAGACAAGGCCGATAAGACGATCACCGTTCGCATCGACGTCGCTCGTCGCCACCGTCGCTACGAGAAGATCGTGCGTAGTTCGAACACGCTTCACGCTCACGACGAGAACAACGAGGCTCACGAGGGAGATGTCGTGCGCGTGATCGAGAGTCGCCCGCTTTCCCGCTTGAAGCGCTGGAAGCTCGTCGACGTGCTGGAGCGAGCGCGATGATTCAAAACGAGACAAGGCTTCGTGTGGCCGATAACACGGGTGCGCGCGAGATTCTCTGCATTCGTGTCAAGGGAGGATCGCGCCGGCGCTACGCCTTCGTCGGTGACGTGATCACGGCTACGGTCAAGCAGGCCAATCCGCATGGCGCCGTCAAAAAGGGCGACGTGGTGACAGCTGTGGTCGTACGTACCAAGAAGCCGTTTGGTCGTGACGACGGCACTTACATCTCTTTCGACGACAATGCCGCGGTGATCATCGACGATCAGAACAACCCGCGTGGCACGCGCGTGTTCGGGCCTGTCGCACGCGAACTTCGCGACCGCAATTTCATGAAGATCGTCTCGCTCGCGCCGGAGGTCCTGTAGCTATGACGCGCACCACGACGTCCTCGAAGCGCCCGGTGCTCAAGGTTCGCTCCGGAGACGAGGTTCGGGTCATGGCGGGCAAGGACCGCGGCAAGAGCGGACGCATCCTGCGCGTGGAGCCGAGCAACGAACGGGTGTACGTCGAGGGCTTGAACATGGTCAAGCGCCACATGCGCCCCCAGCAGGTGGCCGACACGCAGCGCGGTCAGACGGTCGGTGGTGTCATCGAGCGTGAGGGTCCGATTCACGTCTCCAACGTGATGCTGCTCGACCCCAAGGATCACAAGCCCACAAGGGTTGGCATCGAGCGCGAGAACGGCAAGCGCTATCGCGTAGCCAAGCGCTCCGGGACAAGGCTCGACTGACGGGAAGACGATGAGTACCGCTACAACAGCACGCCTGAAGACCCGCTATCTGGAGGAGATTCGCCCGGCGCTGATCGAGCGCTTCGGCTACTC
Organism: Solirubrobacteraceae bacterium; assembly: GCA_035486255.1. Taxonomy (GTDB): domain Bacteria; phylum Actinomycetota; class Thermoleophilia; order Solirubrobacterales; family Solirubrobacteraceae; genus Palsa-744. The sequence goes on from DATHNH010000167.1 coordinate 2,282, forward strand.
CTCGGTCATGCAGGCGCCCAAGCTCGTGAAGATCACGCTCAACATGGGCGTGGGCGACGCCAAGCAGGACTCCAAAGTGCTCAAGGCCGCCACCGAGCAACTGGCGACGATCGCCGGACAGCAGCCCAACGTGCGCCGTGCACGTAAGTCGATCGCCGCTTTCAAGCTGCGTGAGGGTATGCCGGTCGGCGTCGCCGTGACGCTGAGGGCAGAGCGCGGCTACGAGTTCCTGGATCGCCTCACCTCGATCGCGATCCCCCGCATCCGCGACTTCCGCGGGCTGAATCCACGTTCGTTCGACGGCCACGGCAACTACACGATGGGTGTGCGCGAGCAGATCATCTTCCCCGAGATCGACTACGACTCGATCGACCAGGTGAGGGGCATCGATATCACGATCACAACCACGGCGAAAAGCGATGTCGAAGCATTCGCCCTCCTACAAGCCCTTGGGTTGCCATTTGCCACCCAGGGGCGGCCTGCCGGCTTTGACCAGGACGGTGGCGCTGAGACCTCAGAGAACGGGAGCAACGACTGATGGCAAAGACTTCGCTACGCGTCAAGCAGGCGCGCGAGCCAAAGTTCAAGACGCGCGCATATACTCGCTGCAACCGTTGCGGACGCCCGCACTCGGTGTACCGCAAGTTTGGGATTTGCCGCATCTGTCTGCGCGAGCTGGCCCACAACGGCTTGATACCGGGGATGACGAAGTCCTCCTGGTAGATGCAACGTCCTTTTTAAGAACCACTTCAGATCAGAGCACGCCATGTCCATGACAGACCCCATAGCCGACTTCCTCACACGCATCCGCAACGCGATTCACGCGGCGCACGAGACCGTCGATATCCCCGCCTCGAAATTGAAGGCGGAGGTCGCGCGCATCCTCACCGAGCAGGGCTACATCGACTCATGGGCGATCGTCCCCGCGCGTGAGGGCGCCGCCGGTCAGCTGATCGAGATTCGTCTGAAGTACACCGACGATCGTCGCTCTGCGATCTCAGGTCTGCGCCGTGTCTCGCGTCCCGGCCGACGCACATATGTCGAGGCTACGCGCATTCCCAAGGTGCTCGGCGGAATGGGAACTTCGATCGTATCCACCTCGCACGGCGTGATGACAGGTCACGACGCGCGCGCTGCCGGTGTCGGTGGCGAGGTACTCGCACAGGTCTGGTAGGCGGGGTATGTCGAGAATCGGTAGACAGCCAATTACGGTGCCCTCCGGCGTGACCGTGGCGATCGAGCCCGAGTCGGTCAGCGTCAAGGGGCCCAAGGGCGAGCTCTCAGAGCGCGTCCCGCGCGACATCGAAGTCGTCCAAGAGGGCGAGCAGCTGCTCGTCTCACGCCCTACCGACCGCGGGGAGCACCGGGCGCTTCACGGTCTGACCCGCTCGCTTGTGGCGAACATGGTGCAGGGCGTTACCGCCGGGTATGAGAAGCGTCTCGAGATTCAGGGCGTGGGCTATCGCGCCCAGATGAAGGGTAAGAACCTCGAGCTGGCGGTCGGCTACTCCCATCCGGTGCCGATCGAGGCACCCCAGGGCATCGAATTCGAAGTTCCTCAACCCACCAGGGTCGTCGTCAAGGGCATCTCCAAGCAACAGGTCGGTGAGATCGCCGCGATCATCCGCAAGCAGCGCCCGCCGGAGCCCTACAAGGGCAAGGGCATTCGCTACGAGGGTGAGTACGTCGCCCGCAAGGTCGGGAAGCGGGCATGAGCACGATCACCAAGGAGGCTCGCCGGCTCAAACGCCGTCGTCGCGTGCGCGCGAAGGTGTCCGGCACGGCCGCACGTCCTCGCGTGTCCGTATTCCGCTCCAATCGGGGGCTCTCGGCCCAGCTCGTCGACGATCAATCCGCTCGCACACTTGCAGCCGTCCACTGGTATGAGTCCGACCTGCGTAAGCTGGCCGGCGCCGATCGCACCAAACGCGCGGGGGAGCTGCTCGCCGAGCGTGCCAAGGCAGCCGGCGTGTCGGAGGTCGTGTTCGATCGTGGCGGCTACCGCTACCACGGCCATGTGCGGGCGTTCGCCGAGGCGATCCGCGAGGCCGGCATAACCGTCTAGTCTCGGTCTCCCCGCTACTCTCTCTAACCCTTATGAATTCAGATCGATCAGTCAACGCAGGCAGCCTCGACCTCCAGGAGCGTGTCGTGGAGATCAACCGCGTCGCCAAGGTGGTCAAGGGCGGTAGGCGCTTCTCCTTCACCGCACTCGTCGTCGTCGGCGACGAACGTGAAGTCGTGGGCGTCGGCTACGGCAAGGCAAACGAGGTTCCGCTTGCGATCCAGAAGGGTGTGGAGCGCGCGAAGAAGGATCTCTTCAGGGTCCCCAAGCACGGCAGCACCATCACTCATCAGACGACCGGCGTCTTTGGCGCCGGACGCGTCTTTTTGAAGCCCGCCGCTCCCGGTACGGGAGTGATCGCCGGTGGAGGCGTGCGCGCCGTGCTCGAGCTCGCCGGCATTCACGACATCCTCTCCAAGAGCCTGGGCACGCAGAACCCGATCAACCTCGTGAAGGCAACGGTCGCCAGCTTGCGTGGCCTACGCACCCCCGCCGAGGTCGCCGAGCTGCGTGGCCTCTCGATCGCCAAGGTACTCGGTCTGACGGAGCAGCCGACAAACGGTGGCGCTGAGGTCGAGGTCGTCGAGGCGGGGATCGACGCCGAGGCCGCCGAGGCAGCCGAGGCCGTGGAGTCCGCACCGAACGCCGAGAGCGCCGTGCCTGAGGAGGCTCCCGATCCGAGCGAGGCAGCAGCCTGATGGCAAGTCTCCAGGTCACCCAGAGACGCTCCAGCGTTGGCTCCAACAAGCGCCAGCTCGACACCCTGCGCTCGCTCGGCCTGCGGCGCATCGGTCATACGGTCGAGGTCAAGGACTGTGAGCAAGCGCGCGGCATGGTGCATGCTGTGCGTCATCTGGTCGAGGTAGAGGAGCAGGGCTCGTGACACCGGAGGAGAAGGATGAGCAGCCGATCGGTCTGCACTCGCTGAAACCGGCTCCGGGTAGTCGCCGTCCGCGCAAGCGCGTGGGGCGCGGCGAAGGCTCGGGCACCGGTAAGACTTCCGGCAGAGGGCAAAAGGGTGCCGGCTCGCGCTCAGGCGCAAAGAGCCGAGCTCGCTTCGAGGGTGGGCAGATGCCGATCCACATGCGCATGCGCAAGCTGCGTGGTCCGCACATGAAGAAGTCGATGCCATTTGAGATGTTTCGCACCCACACCCAGCCCGTGAATGTCTCCGACCTGGAGGCGCGCTTCGATGCGGGCGCCGAGGTCACCGTCGAGCTGATGCAGTCCAAGGGCCTCGCCACGCGCAAGGGCGTGCCCGTCAAGGTGCTGGCCAAGGGCGACTTGAGCAAGGCGCTCACGGTTCATGCTCACGGGTTCAGCGCCGCCGCACGCGAGCGCATCGAGGGCGCCGGCGGCACCTGTCACACGCTCGAGAGCTGACTTCTCGACGCGCCAACCGAGGTCGGCGGCTCCCGTCCGGCCCGTGACGGCTAGAATCGGACGATCCGTGAGGGTGGGAGTGCCCCGCTCGATCGGCTTCAACCATGCTCTCGACGATTCTCAGCGCCTTCCAGGTTGCGGATATCCGCAAGAAGCTCCTGTTCACAGCGGGCATGCTTCTCATCTACAGGCTGGGCTCACACATCCCGGTTCCAGGGGTCAACCTTGCCGCGGTGAACAACCTGCAGAAGCAGTTCGGCGGCTCGAGCATCCTGGGCTTCCTGAACCTGTTCTCGGGCGGCAGCCTCTCGCGAATCGCGCTGTTCGCGCTCGGGATCATGCCCTACATCACCTCCTCGATCATCCTGCAGCTGCTGCAGGTCGTCGTGCCTTCGCTCGAGAAGCTCTCCAAGGAAGGTGAAGTTGGGCAGGCGCGGATCACCCAGTACACCCGCTACCTGACCGTAGGTCTGGCTTTTGCCCAGTCGATCGGCTACGTGTTCCTGTTCCACTCGCTGTCCGCGTCGGCCAACGAAGCGGTCGTCTCCAAGTTCGACGCGCCGCACATCTTCCTGATCGTGATCTGCCTCACCGCCGGCTGCGTGTTCCTGATGTGGATCGGCGAGCTCATAACTCAGCGGGGGATCGGCAACGGCATCTCGCTGCTGATCTTCGCTTCGATCGTCTCGCGCATGCCGCAGGGCATCGAAGCGTGGTGGACCAGTCAGGATCAGGTGTTCAAGGTGATGATGCCCTTCATGGTGCTGGCGGTCGTCGCCGGGATCGTGTTCGTGCAGGAGGGTCAGCGGCGGATCCCCGTTCAATACGCCAAGCGTGTGATCGGCCGGCGCATGACAGAAGGCGGACAGACCTATCTGCCCCTTCGCGTGAACATGGCCGGAGTGATCCCGGTCATTTTCGCCGCAAGCATCATGGCGTTCCCGCCGACCGTCGGCCAGCTGATCAAAACACCCTGGGCCAAAGACGTATCGAACTTCTTCAGTCCCAACGGCTGGCACTACGTGGTGGGCGAGTCGATCTTCATCGTCGTCTTCGCCTACTTCTATACGGCCGTCACGTTCAACCCGGTCGATCAGGCCGACAACCTGAAGAAGTACGGTGGGTTCATCCCGGGTGTGCGTCCGGGGCGTCCGACGGCTGAATTCCTCGACAGGATCCTCGCCAGACTGACGTTCCCCGGCGCGCTGTTCCTCGCCGCCGTGGCAGCGATTCCTGCGATCCTGATTGCTCGCACCCACCAGCAGTTCTACTTCGGCGGAACCTCCATCCTGATCGTGATCGGAGTGGCGCTCGAAACGATGAAGCAGCTCGAGGCACAGCTGATGATGCGCAGCTATGAGGGCTTCTTGAAGTAGTCGCTCCCGAGGCATGCGTGGCTGGGCGACCTTGGAGCGGGCGCTCGGTGCCGGGGGAGGTTCGAGAGCTTCGCAAGCGGCGGATACCGGGAATCGGCCCTCGCGTTGCGACGTCAGCGGGTAGTCTCTTTCAGTCGATGCTCGAGACGAATCTCATCCTGCTGGGTCCTCCAGGTGCGGGTAAGGGCACCCAGGCCGAGCGTTTGCATGCGGACTTCGGACTCGCTCACATCTCGACCGGGGACATGTTGCGTGCCCAGGTCGCGCAGGGGACCGACTTGGGCCTCGAGGCCCAGAGATACATGAGCGCGGGGGAGCTCGTCCCCGACGAGGTGATCCTCGGCATGATCGGTGAGCGCATCGGCCAACAGGATGCCCGCGAAGGGTTCCTGCTGGATGGCTTCCCACGCAACACGGCCCAGGCGGATGCGCTCGGCAAGACGCTATCGGACTCGGGCCGACGGCTCATCGCGGCAATCCTGATCGACGTGCCCGACGAGGAGGTTGTGCGTCGGCTTGCCGGTCGGCGTGTATGCCTGGAGAGCGGCCATGTCTACCACATCGAATTCGATCCGCCC
>DATHNH010000168.1:0-38779 GCA_035486255.1 Solirubrobacteraceae bacterium
ACAAGGGGATGACACCCGGTGACGTCAAACACGGCCGCTATGACACGGCAGTCGGCGCGGTGCTCGCGGCGATCTTCGGGATCGGAGCCCTGGTCGCCGGAGCGGCACTGCTCGGTCATGGGGGATCGGGTATTCAGGGGTTTGCCGGTGCCGGGTTCCCCGAGGCGCTGCAACACGTCGCGGGCAGCGCCGCCGGTACCGTGTTCGCGCTGGGGTTGATCGAGGCTGGAGGGGTGGCGATCCTCACGATCTCCGCGAGCACCGCCTACGCTGCCGGGGAATGCGTCGGCGTCTCCCACAGCTTCAACAGCTCGCCGCGCAACGCCGGTCTCTTCTATGCCGCTAACTTCGGGATCGCACTGCTGGCGGCAGCGGTCATCCTGATTCCGGGCGCGCCGCTGCTCTCGATCGCGCTCAACGCCAACGTGCTCGCGACCGTGCTGCTCCCGGTCAGCCTGGTCCTGATGCTGATGCTCGCCAACGACAAGGGGTTGATGGGGGCATGGGTTAACAAGCGCTCTACTAATGCGATCGGGATCGCGGTCATCGCATTCGTCGGCCTCTGCGGAGCCGCATACGGCATCGACTCCTTTCTGCAGGCGATCCATATCCTCGGGTCATGAGCACCGACGCGCTTGCCATACGCGGGGCACTCCAGGATCCCGCTATCCAAGAGCGAGAACTGCAGTCGCAGGAGCGCTTCGAGGACGAGTTGATCATGCACCTGGAGCGCGACCAGTTCGTCGTGGAAACCTCTCGGCCCGTGCCCCGCGCGATCCTCAGCACGCGCGTTACGGTCGGGCTGTGGGCGCTGCGTGTCTTCGTGGTCCTTGTCAGTCTGATGGTCGTTTATACCTTCATCGACCAGCTGCACTGACTGAGAGGACGCGCCTCAAAACGTGCGCTGCGGGCCCGCCGATTTCTCGAAACGCGCTCTCTAACTAACTAGGCGCGAGTCTCTTTGTGGGCGCGAGTCTCTTTGGAGTCTGTTTCAAACAGATCGGCACAAGTAGATCGGCACGTCCTGGTGTCCCTGGACGCGGAGCTGGATCGCCACGTGACGTCTTGCGTGTAGAACCAGCACACGCCGCGACGCCCACTCGGTCGATGAACATCCACGACGCACCACCTATTTGAAACAGGTTCTAAAAAGGTCCTTTCAAATGACCTGCACGTCTCGATACCTCCTTGTCGTGGGCTGGGATTTATTTGGTACCTAATCTTTATCTAAGGGTTCGCGAAAGGGGGGTGTCAGGTAGATCATTCAAAAGATGAGCCATACATCTCGGCTTCACGCCATATGCCCAGCTTTCACTCCATACGTCCCAGCTTTCACTCCATACGTCCCGGCTTTCACGTCATTGCATCCCAGCTTTCGAGCCTCACATCCCAGTTTTCACGTCCATGGACGCCCGCCGCGAAGCTCGTTTTGAATGACGTTGCTAAGTCCTGCCGAGCTCGTATGCCGCGCCATGGGCGGTGTGCAGTGTGCGGGCAGGCGCTTCGCGTGGGCGCACGTTGAGCGCGAGCGAGGCCACAGAGCAATTGACTACTTGGTGCCCGCCTGCCGGGTTGTCATCCCCGGGGTCGGTGTAGCGCCATCCTGCGGAGCTGCCCGGCGGTGTGTCGACGTGCGCTTCCACTCTGGAGCCATCCGCGCAGGGCAGCGTCAGCGTGCAGCGGGCGGGGCTCTCGGCGACCCTCAGTCCACGTGCGCCCAGCCCCCCGAGGCGCGCTCGCCGGCCGTCCACGCAGATCGCGCCGTTTGCGATCCATGGCGTGAGGCGTCCCGCCACGAGCACCCGTCCGAGCGCCACGTCGAGCCATGCGCTCGAGTCCTCGCGGAAGTCGATCCCGTGCAGCCAGATCCAGCGCTCGGCATGCTCTGAGCCCCAGTTGTGACCAACCATGCCCCGCCATCCGTCGAGTCGGAGCGTGCGATCGGGCAGCTCGATCGTGCCGTCGAAGCTTGCCGCCGGCGCTGGGCTCGTGAGCTTGGTGCGCGGCAGCGGTGTCCTGTAGAGCCATGGCTGCTTGAAATGACGTAGCTCGGGTGTCTCGGGGTGGATGTCGAGCGTCCAGCGAACCTGACGCGAGTCGCCCTTGCCCGAGCTGCCGGGCGCTTGCTCGGTGCGAGCGTTGCCAGACAGGGTGTCGAAAGGGGTGGCCTCGTCGAGCTGGATTTGGCCCTGAGCACGCGTGGGTCCAAAGTGCGAGTCGGCCCCGATGGCGATCCAGCCGTCGGCGGGCATGGCTAGCTCCTCGCTGCTGTGCTTGTGCATGAACGGCGCGGCGGCGCTCGCATCGAACACGGTCACCCACAGCGAGCCTCGGGCTGGGCGACCGGGAGCCTTCTCGACCGTGTAGCGAATCCATGCTCCGAGCGGCTCGTCCGGTGAGACGGCGCGCAGGTAGAACGACTCGTACATGCCGGCGGCCAGCGGGGCGGTCGGGAATTGTGGATGAACATTCATCGCGCGATCGTAACTCCTGGGCGGGTCACTCCTGCGAGGATCACGCCATGAAGCGTGAGCCGCTCGTCACATTGCCACCGGCGCTGATCGCGTCGGGCGCCGGGCCAAGCGGCGCCAACCACTCCTCCGAGTCGGGCGCCATCGCGGTCGACGCGCGCTTTGTCATGGGCGTGGACGGGGGGGCTACCAAGACGCTGGCGGCGGTGCTCGACTTGCGAGAGCAGACACTTCACCTTGGTCACGGGGGGTCGAGCAACCCCGACGCGGTCGGTGCGCACGCCGCGACGGATTCGCTTGTGAAAGCTACCGACGAGGCGATCGGACGCGCCGGGATCGCGCGCGAGCAGCTGGACGCCGCGGTGCTGGCGATAGCCGGCACCGACACGGATGCCGTTGCCGCGCACGTGCGCGAGCGCTGTCCGGGCACATGGGTGGTGGTCAACGACGTGGTCGGAGCGTGGGCCGCCGCCACCGATGCGCGCCCCGGCGTGGGAGTGATCTCAGGGACCGGCAGCAACGTGCTGGGGGTGGGCCCCGACGGGCGCGCTTGGCGCGCGGGCGGCTGGGGGCACTTGCTTGGCGACGAGGGCAGCGGCTATTGGCTCGCGCTGCAGTCGATCAAGGCCGCGCTCGCCGATCGCGAGCGCTCTGGCCCGGAGACGGCGCTGAGCGCGGCGGTGGTCGACTTCTTCGGAGTACGGAGCGTCGAGGCGCTCGCCACACTCGTCTACTCCAACGAGCCGCTCGCCAAGGGGGAGATCGCCGCTTTCGCGATCGAGACGGCGCGTGTCGCGCAGGGCGGCGACGCGGTGGCGCGCGAGCTGTACACCCGCGCGGCCGGCGAGCTGGCAAGACAGATCGCCGCCGTGATCGAGCAGACCGGGCTGCTCGACGAGTTTCCCGTGGGGTTGATCGGAAGCGCGTTCAAGGCGGGCGAGCTGTTCGTGCGCCCGCTACGCGGCGCGATCCACGAGCTCGCGCCGCGTGCCCGGGTGGCCGTCGTCGAGATGGCGCCGGTCGGCGGCTGCGTGCTGCTGGCCGCACTGGCCGGCGGCCGTCGCGAGTCAGTGGACTCGGTGGAGCTAAGGCCGCTACTCGACAACGCCCTAGCGCGCGAGGGAGTTTTCAGGGAGTGATCGCGGCGCGACTCGCGATCGAGTCGGGTCCGACGCCCGATATGCGGACCGCAGCCGCTGCATTGCCGAACGTGGCAGCCTCGAGCGGGTCGCGACCTTCGCTCAACGCGACGAAGAAAGCGGCGGCGAACACGTCTCCGGCGCCGAGGTCGTCGCGCAACCGGACGAGGCGGGGTAGCGCGGTTTGCACGACCGAACCGCCTGTGGGATCTGGCAGATGAACAGTCGCCGGCCTGGAGCCGGCGGTCACCGCCACATACGCGCCACAGTCGCGCGCCGCGGCGAACAGTGGGTGGCAGCTTTGGCACTCGTGCTCGGAGATGACGGCTGCGTCGAAGCGCTCGGGGAGTGCGCTCGGGTCCAGCTCGACGGGGGAGATGTCGCCCGCGAGTGCCACTCCGGCGCCTATGGAGAGCGGTACATCGCCCAACAGCGATCCGGTGTCCAGCTGGACCAGCGGCACGCCGTCGCCCTGCTCCCAGTGGCGCACGAGGCCCTGAGGCGTGAGGCCGACGAAGCGGGCTTGGCCCTGCCAGTGCAGCGGCGTCTCGCGCGCGACGGGCGCCACATGCAGGATGTCCGCGTCGAGCGTCAGCGGCTCGACGATCGGTCCGGCCCAGGCGAGCAGGCGCTGTGAGCGCTTCTCGCCGGCGCCACGCGTGCTCAGCGTGGTTGTGTGCTTCGCCGGGATGACTTGGAGGTCGAGCTCACCGATGTATGGCTCGAGCAACGCCTCTATCTCTCGCGGGACGCCCTGCGTGACGATCGACGTGCGCAGGCCGAGGCGCGATGCTTGCAGCGCGCTGTAGAAGGCGCCTCCGCCGGGTTGGGCGACGGCGTCGCCCGCACGGTCCTCGATCACGTCGCGCGTTACGTGACCGACTGTGACGTAGTCGAAACGGGAGGCTCGCGAGTCCATGAGATGCGGTGACGGTGTGTGAGGCGCCAGACGCGGTATGCGCAAGTCCTTAGCCGAGGCGCGGGGGGATGCGCACGGGCAGCTCTGCGCCGGAGATGCTTGCCGCGGCCAGTCGACCTGTAAAAACGCATCCACCGAGGAAAGTTCCCTCCAACGAGCGCTTGCCGTGCATGCCTCCGCCACCGAAGCCGGCGGCCTCGCCGACGGCGTACAGCCCAGGGATCGCCTCGCCGCTCTGCTCGCGCAGGACGCGGCAGCCGAGATCGGTTTGGATGCCGCCCAGGCTCTTGCGTGCCATTACCTGCAGGCGGATCGCGATCAGGGGCATCGCCTTGGGGTCCACGATGCGCTGGAAGCGTGCGGTTCGCAGCCGGTCGCCGCGCCAGTTGCGCAGTTGGCCGATGCGGCGTAGCTGATCGTCGTTGAACAGGCCCTTGCCGCGCGCGATCGTCTCGTCGTAGCGGCCGATCTCGCGCTCGAGCACGCCCGCGTCGATCGCGCTTTCGCCGGTGACCTCGTTCATCTTGGTTGCCAGCTGCTCGAGCGAGGAAGCGGACACGAAGTCGGGCGAGCCGTCGAGGAAGTGCTTGACCAGGGCGGGCTTGCCGAGCAGCACGCCGAGCAGGAACGGCACGAGTCGCTTCTCGCGCAGATTGGGGTTGTGCTGGGAGCCCGAGACGTCCAGCTCGCGCTTGGCGATCTTGAAGTTGCAGATCAGCCATGAATACTTGCGCTCGTCCTCGCACATGCGCTCGAGCGCGGCATAGGCGTCGAACGTGGGCATCACCGGCACAGGGCCGTAGCGGCGACCGTCGGGGTCCAGCATGACGCCTGAGCGCGGTGGGATCAGCTTCAGGCCGTGGTGCTCGCGTTGAGGGTTGGGATGGCGCACCGCATCGGCGTAGTTCCACATACGCGAGAGGTGGGTGACGTTGGCCCCGAGCCGTTTCACCTCTTCGTGCAGCGCGCCATCAGCGTAGTAGTGGGAGCCCATCAAGAGCTTCTCGGGCGCGGGGCCAAGCCGCGCAGTCGGCCATTCGCGACGGATCAGCTCGAGGTTGCCGCCGATCCCGCCGGCGGCGATCACGACCGCCTTCGCGGCTCGCACCTCGTAGTCGCTCGCCTCGGGGCCGGCGAGCCCGGATGACGAGGGGGTTGGTTCTGATTCGGAGGGTCCGGCGTCACCTGCACTACCGCCGCCTGCGTTAGGCGGCCCATAGCCCTTGACAACGACACGGCAGCCGACGATCCGGCCTTCCTCGGAAACGAGCCCCGTGACCCGCGAGCGCAGGCGCAGATCGAGTGCGGCGCGGCGCGGGTGTGCCTCGATCGCGGTCCACACCGCTTGCACGAGCGCCTTGCCGGTGCCCCATGTCAGGTGAAAGCGCGGCACCGAGTTGCCGTCGCCGAAGTTGCCGCGCTCGGCCCAGTTGACGACCGGGAAGAATTTCACGCCGATCTCGCGCAGCCAGCCGCCGACATCATCGCGGGCGCGCGTGACGTACTGCTCGGCCCAGCGCCGCGGCCACACGTCCTCGGAGTCGAACTCGGCGATTCGCAGCCAATCCTCGAGCGCGAGGCGCTCGCTGTCGGGGATGCGCGAGCGGCGCTGCTCGGGTGAGTCGACCATGAACATGCCACCGAACGCCTCGCGCGCCAGTCCGCCGATCTCGTGAGGCCGGCAGCGGTCGAGCAGCAGCACGCTGTGTCCGCTACGCAGCAGCTCGAGCGTGCTGACCAGGCCGGCGAGCCCGGCGCCCACGACGATCACATCGGGCGTGCTCTGGGTCATGGGCAGTTCGTGCTGACCGGGCCGGCGAGCCCAGCGCAGACGACGATCACATCGGGCGTGCTCTCGTTCATGGGCACCTATCTCTGAGGGGCATGTTCAAAGTTGCACCCCCTTTTTGTGCCCCGGTGTAATTGTTGGGTACCTGATCATCGTGGTGAGTCAAAAACTCCCAGCAAACCGAGTGGCCGCTTTTGGTCGTGCACATGACCGGGGCCGTTCCGTGCTCGACAGGTGCTCGACGAGCACCTGTCATAGCAGTGCCATCCCGGGAGCGACCTTGACTTCGACCAGCTCGGGCTTATCGGAGGCCAGCGCCTTGCCGAGCTCGTCGCTCAGCTCCTCTGGCCCGTCCACCACGCGCGAGTTCACGCCGTAGCCGCTTGCGACGGCGGCACAGTCGAGTGCCGGCAGGTCGAGGCCGGGTGCGTCCACGATGTCCTCCAGCATCCCGAACCACTTCAGGATCGCGTACTCGTCGTTGCGCAGCACCAGGAACGTCACGGGCACGTCATAGGCCGCGGCGGTCCACAAGCTTTGGATCGCATACTGGGCCGAACCCTCGCCGATCACGCAGACTACGGGCCGGTTCGGCTGGGCCATCTGAGCACCGATCGCGGCCGGCATGCCGAAGCCGAGCCCTCCTCCGGAGGAGAAGTAGTAGCTGCCGGGGGCGGACAGACGCAGCTGGTTACGCAATGCAAGTGTGGCCGACGGCGACTCGAGCACCACGATCCCGTCTTGCGGGAAGATCTCGGCGAGCGCGCGCACCGCGGTGGAGGGGCTCATCGGGTCGGCGATCGGCACGAGCTCGGGCGCTGGGCGCGGCGGAGGAGCGGGCCGATCGGACTCGCCGACGGCGTCGGCCAACGCCGTCAGGGTGAGCGCTGGGTCGGCGAGGATCGCGTCGCCCATCGGCGCGCGCGCCGCCTCGTCGGGGTCGCTCGTGATCGCCACCAGCGTGGTGCCCTCCGCCAGCAGCGGTCCGGGCACGTTGGGGTAGTAGGGAAAGACCGAGGTGCCGACCGTGAGCACGAAATCGTGCGCGGCGAGCATTTCCCCCAGAGGCAGCACGGCCGGCGGCAGGATGCCCTGGAACAGCGGATGGTCCTCGGGGAAGCCCAGTCGTCCACCGCCTGTGGCGGGCGCGGCGTATACCGCCAGGCGCTGGAGCTCGGCGAGCCCGATCGCCGCCTCCCAGCCGCCGGAGGCGTCGATCTCGGGACCGGCGATCAGCGCGGGGCGCTCGGCCCGGCGCAAGCGCTCGGCGAGCTCGGCGAGCGCCTCGGGCCCGGGCTGGGTGGCGCCCGCAACGGAGCGGCTCGACTGGTGGCGGACGGCCTGCTCGTCCACCTCGGCGCCCCAATCGTCCATCGGGATCGACAGGAACGACGGGCCGCGTGGGGGCAGTGTCGCCATGTGGATCGCTCTCGCCAGTGCGTGGGGCACGTCCTCGGCGCGCGGGGGCTCATAGCTCCACTTGACCAGCGGCTGCGGTACGCGCGCGGCATCGCGGTTGGTCAGGTTGGCTTGCAAGGTCATCAGCGAGCGGTACTGCTGGCCGGCGGTGATGACAAGCGGGCTCTTGTTGGCCTGTGCGTTGAAGATCGCGCCCATCGCGTTGCCGACCCCCGGAGCGGTGTGCAGGTTGACGAGCGTCGGGCGGCCGCTCGCCTGAGCGTAGCCGTCGGCGAGGCCGACGACGGTTGCCTCCTGCAGGCCGAGCACGTAGCGGAAGTCCTCGGGAAATCCTGTCAGCATCGGAAGCTCGGTCGAGCCGGGATTGCCGAACACGGTCGTCATCCCGCGCTCGCGGAGCAGCTCGAACGTCGCCTCCCTGACTGTCTTCACTTGTATCTCCTCGTGTCCCGTGTCATCGCCGCTGTCTCCCGTGTGGGATGTGCCGCCTCTTTTGAAGGAGGTTCTTAGTTCGGGGACAATACATTCAGCGAATCGTTTGCGATGGTGGTCTGTTTCGAAGCTCGGGACAGGCATGACCGGGCTGCACGCCACGGCGCCTGGCACGCACTGGTAGCTACGTAGTTGTGGAGGTCTGACTCGATGAGATGGAAAGGATGTATCCCGGCCTCCGTCAGGTCGATTGGAGTCGGGGTGCGCGTCCTTGTGGCTTCTGTGAGGTCGATCGGAGTCGGAGCGGGCATCCGTGCGGCCTCTGTCAGGTCGGTGTCGGTCGTGGCGCCGGCGGTCGTTGCCCTGCTGTGCACGGGAGGGGTCGCCTGGGGGGACGGGCACGTGAGCCGCAAAGCGCCGGGTCGATCGCCCTACCCGGCCGCCGCCCAGTATCCCCGCAGGCTGGCGCATCCCCGCGAATACGCTCGTAGCTCCTCGAACGGTTCCGGCGGTGTCTCGCCCGGCAGCCCCGCGCCGTCGCGCGCCCCGAGCACAAAAGCGACGAGCAAGACGACGACCGCGGCGAAGAAGCCGGCGAAGAAGAAGCCGAAGCCCGGCTTGCACGGCAATCCGGCGCGCGCGCTGCTCGCGTATCAGGCGATGCAGCAGAACTTCTACATTCCCGGCACCGGGCTCTACGAGGGGGAACCGTACTCCTATCTGTGGCCGTTCTCGCAAGCTTTGGCAGCGAGCGTCAGCGTCTCCAACATTCCCGGTCAGGCAGCGAGCGCGGCAAGCACCAACTCGCACGAACTCAAAGCGCGCATCGTGGGCTTGCAGAAATACTGGGGGGCGCCGACGCCCGTCGCCGGCGAAGCCACCGGGGAACAGCCGGAAAGCGAAGAACACGGCGAAGGCTCGGAACCGGCCGAAGCGGCCGGCATCGCGCCGCCGGCGCTGCCGTCGTTCAACGGCGAGGTGGTGCCACCCGGCGGTGCCAGCTACTACGACGACAACGAGTGGGTTGGGATCGAGCTCGCGCGTCTGTACAAGGCGCACCACGAAGCGACGGTGCTCGAAAAGGCCGAGCAGATCATGGCATTCGTGATGGCCGGTTGGCAGGCCAACCCGAAGCTGGCCTGCCCGGGTGGCGTGCCGTTCTCGGACTCGCCGAGCAATACCGAACGCAATACGGTCACAGACGGGCCCGCCGCAGAGCTCGGTGTGCAGCTCTACGGAATCACCGGCGACGCCACGTACCTGCAGTTTGCGGCGATGGCCTACGAATGGGTGCGCACCTGCCTGCGGGCGCCAAACGAACTGTATTACGACCACATTCGCCTGCACGGGGTGATCGATCCGACCCTGTGGAGCTACAACCAAGGCTCGATGATGGGCGCCGGCGCGCTGCTGTACCAGGCGACCGGCAACGGCGCCTACCTCTACCAGGCTCGCCAGACCGCCAAGGCAGCGCTCGCCTACTTCACGATCCCGCGGCTGCTATCGGAAAACCCGTTCTTCCCGTCGGTGTACTTCCGCAACCTGATGTATCTCGACTCTGTCACGCACGATCCCCCTGGGCCGAAGCTCGCCCAGGCCTACGTCGACAGCGTGTGGGTGCACCAGCGTTTGAGCGACGACCTGTTCGCGTTCGGCTCGCCGCCCTCCACGCAGCTCTTGGACCAGGCGGCGGTCGTGCAGATCTACGCGTTGCTCTCCACGCCGGCAAGCACGTATTTCTGACGAGACCCCGTGCATGTGGTGAACCGGCAAAGCGTGGCTATAGCTGTCGCCGGGGCGCGAATTCGGTTGTGGATTGTGCCTGCCTTTGCGGGATTGGGCCGCCCTCGAGGGAACGTACTGGGGTGCCTCGGTGTGCGCCGAGGGAGCACGAGTGGGGTCGACGAGTGGGGGGTCGGGCGCCATCCCCGTGCGCGCGGAGGCGAGGCCGAGTAGGCTTGGCAGCGAATGAGCGCCGATGCCGCCAACATGGTCACCGCCGAGGGATTGCTCGAGCTCGAAGCCGAGCTCGCCACGCTCGAGGGCGAGGGTCGTCGCGAGATAGCCGAGCGCATCAAAACCGCGCGTGAGTGGGGCGACCTCAAGGAGAACAGCGAGTATCACGACGCCAAGAACGACCAGGCGCACTTGGAGACGAAGATCGCGAAACTGCGCGAACGAATCTCGACGGCCGAGGTGGTGGAGGCCGCCGAGACCGGCAACGGGGCGGTCGCGTTCGGTTCGACGGTCGTGGTTCGCGACGAGGCCGGCAGCGAGCGCAGCTGGCAGATCGTCAGTTCGCACGACGCCTCGCCGTCAGATGGGCGGCTGTCGGCGGATTCTCCGGTTGCCCGTGCGCTGCTCGGACGCCGCGCCGGCGAGCGAGCCGCCGTCGTGCTCCCCAGGGGGGAGAGCCTCCTGACGGTCGTCAGCGTCGCTTGAGCCCAGCTCCGCCTCGGACGCGAGCTCGCTCGTCCCGGCAAGGCTGGAAGCAAGCAGGTCGGCCGTCGGGTCGACGTTCATTTGGTTGAGGCCGGGCTCCTCGACATTCAAGTGGGGGAGGCCGGCCGGATTGAGGCGTAGCTGGGCGCCGGCCCGTCGCGCCGCTGCTTCCTCCTTGCGCCGGTACAGGCGCTGATCGGCCAGCTGCAGGATCGAGGCGGGGTCGGCTACCTCCGCGGGGATCTGCACCGAGCCGTGGGATGCGGTGATCGAGAAATTCGGCGCGTGCTCGCAGAGCGCCGTGACGCTCAGACGCACCAGGTCCTCCTCGTGGCGCTGGGAACGGTCGAACAGCACACAGAACTCGTCGCCGCCCATCCGGTAGGCGCTGCCGTGGGGCTCTACTACGCATTTCAATCGCTCGCTCAAGCGAATGAGCAGCGTGTCGCCGGCCGGATGTCCGAAAGTGTCGTTGTAGAGCTTGAAGCCGTCCAGGTCATACAGCACCAGCTCCCAAGGCTCGTGCGTATCGGCGGACTTGCAGGCAAGCCGTAGGTCGCCCATCAGCAGGCGCCGGTTGCCGAGGCCGGTCAGCGGGTCTGTGAGCGACAGCCGTCGCGAGTCGGCCAATAGCAGGAGGTTCTCGCGCAACGTGAAGATCAGGTGGACGCCGACGGCCAACACCGTGGCTCCGGCGAGGATCAACGCCGGCAAGGTGAGCCGCGGCCCGATGTTGCCGTACACGAGCACGCCCAGTGCGGTGAGCAGGGCCAGTGCCGGCACCGACATCATCTGCCAGCTCTTCATTTGACGGGGCTGCACGCGCGTCGATGGCATCCAAGCGGCGGTCGCCAACAGGATCGCGGCGAGCGGCCACAGGCATTCGAGCCATGTGCCCGATTGGTAGGAATCGGTCGCCGTCTGGTAGACGTAGGTCGAGTCCGCGATACCGCTGACCAGCATGCTCAGGGCGATCAGCAGCCAGATGTTCCCTGCTCGCCAGCCGATGATGCTGAGCGCGCCGATCGCGAAGGTCATCAGCAGCGTGTCGCCGATCGGGTAGGCGAGCGAGACGACGATCGAGCTCTGCGCGCCCGTGGCGCCGTCGAGGATCGGGGGCAGGACAAGGGCCGCGGCCACACTTGCGGCGGCGAGGCCGGCGATCAGACCGTCGAGCCACATGCCGACGCGCAGGTCGCGCAGGTGACGCCTGGCCAGCAGTCCGAGCGCGACGTAGAAGCACGGGTACATGGCCAGGTAGAGGATGTCCGCGGGCGAGACGCTACCGCCGGCTTCCCTGCCGGTTCCTTCGATGAAAAGCGAGTAATACAGTTCGCCGAAGCTCCACGACAGGAGGCCTGCTCCCATCGTCAGCCAGGCCGCGCGGTCCTCGCGCACGAACGCGCCTCGGGCCAGCACGATCAGCGCCGAGCCGAACATCAGGATGTTGTAGATCCAGTCCTGAAACAGGCCCTCGCCGCCGGGGCCGCCGAAACCGATCGTGGTGTGCAGGACGTACACGCCCAAACCTCCGATCAGGGAGGCCAGGACGAGCGTCGAGGGGTGGAGTCGAGGTAGTGCGCGCATCGGGTATGCGGGTCGTCAACTACATCGGCTATTCACGGGAAAACCCTGAGCGGATCAGGGGATTTGGCGTGTGTCAGTCGGCGAGTGCGTGGCCGATGCGCCGCGTGAACTTGTCCGGCTTGCGCTTGTACAAGCGGGCCCCGAGCGCGAGCGCGCGCTTACGCAGGCGTCGGCGTCGGCGCTCGATCAGCTCGAGCAGTACCGTCCGAGCGGCGGCATCCTCGCAAAAGGCCTGCGGGTGCTCTTCGACGTAGGTGTGCAGCATCCACAGGTCGTGCTCGCCACCGAGCAGGTCGCCGAGACGATCGGCGCGGCGTACTGCCCGACGCGTGCCCTTGGCCTTCTTGGCGCCGAGCATGTCGAGCGCGTAGTAGAGACTCTTGACGCGCTTGCGCCAGTCGTGCACGTGCTGGGCTTCGCGCCCATGCTCGCGCTTGCAGTGCAAGTAGCGGTGGCGCCCTTCGCGGTAGATGCGCCGTAGGCCGGGGGCGAGCGTTCCGAAGTCGTGGTCGACAAGACTCCAACGCGCCAGCTGATCGCGCATCGCGGCGATGTCCGCGAGCACCTCGTCGGTGTCGGACGGCTGCCTGATCTGCCGGCGCTCGCGCTCCAGCTGCTCGCCCAAGCGCCGCACGCCCTCCAGCGCGAGCGCTTCGGGATGGCGTTCGGTCAGGTCTCGCAAAGTCGCAAGTCGCACGTCCGCGTCGCGGGCGCTCGCGAGGCGACGTCCGGCATCGCCCAGCGAGGCGTTTACGCGCTTGAACTCCTGCTCGCCCAGCTCTTCGCGCAGCAATCGCGCGAGTGCGCGCATGCGCTTGATCGCCTTGCGCGCTTCGTGCACCAACTCGGCGGGGTCCGTCGGATGCGGACCCGCCCCATGTTCCTCGATTGGGTCGCTTCTAAGAACCTGTCTCAAAATAAATAGGGGGTGCGTCGTGGGTGTTCATGGGCCAAGCTGGGCGTCGCGGGGCGTCGCGGCGTGTGCTGGTTGCATATGCAAGACGGCATGTGGCGATCCAGCGCCGTGTCCAGGGACGCCCACGACGTGCCGACCTTTTTGAAACAGGTTCCAATAGCCAAAGTGCACCTCTGCCCACTTGGAGGCTATAGCGATTGTCCGCGAGTGCCCGATGCGGAGCTCTGGGACCATTGCGCGCCGAGGTCCCGGTCCGAGGCGATCGCCGCGAGAATGTTCAGATGTCGAAGTTGCCCGCGGCGCGCTGGTGGACGGTGCGCGGCGCCCACAGCCATAAGCCCGCGACCTACCGCTGCCCCATCTGTGGGCGCCAATTGCCGGCGCTCAGCGAGCATATGCTGATCTTTCCCGAAGACGACAAAAGCCGCCGCCGTCATGCCCACACGAAGTGCGTGCTCGCTGCGCGCCGGCGGGGCGAGATGCTGTTGCGCGAAGACTGGCTGCGCACCCAGCCGCGGCCGCCCTCGCTGTGGCGGCGGCTGCTGGAGCGCGTCAAAGGGAGATAGCTCAGCCGTTCACGTGCACGTATTCGGGATCGACGCGCACGATCACGCGCTGTTCGCCCGGCTGACGGAAGGGGTAGGTCTCCTTGCCCATGTACTTCATCGCGAGCGAATCGATGTGCTCGTCGGCGCCTTCGGTCGTGCGTTCGGCGACGCGACCGCGGATCGTCACGTACTCGTACGGATTTTCCATGTTCTGAACGGTCAACGTCACGCGTGGGTCGCGCTCGAGGTTGCGCGGCCAGGCCCGTCCTTCGGCGGTGTTCAGCACCGGCTGGCCATCCTGCACGTCCACCCAGGCCGGTGCAGCGTGCACCGATCCATCCGGGCGTATGGTTGACACGAGCACGAAGTTCTTGTCTTTGAGCAGCTCCTCGGCGCGACCTTCGATTGTCTGGCTCATCGGGTCCCCTTCCGGTTCGGGAATAGGTCGGGGCCCGGTATGAGCCCACGCAATGAATCTACCCGCCAAACCGCCTCCGCTCTCCTTTTCGCCGGTTTGCAGGCGCGGGTGGGCGGAATAGCCGGCAAGACCGGCAGCGGGGGTGCGGTACCGGCGTCGCGTATGGCACGGACATGGCACGCGCATTGCGCGGACACAGCACGCATGGCGCGGACATGGCATGCGTATGGCGCGGACATGGCACGCATGGCGCGGTCGGGGGCGGTCGGCCGGCGGATCGATGACTGGGCGTTACCCGCCGTTGCGTGCGGAGGCGGCGGGTATCGGGTTGAGCGCGACGAGGCGGCCGTTGTTCAGTTGGAAGTGCACAGTCTTTTCGCCCCCGCTCGGTTTGCTCAGCGGGTCACCCGGCTTGTAGAGCGGGTAGGCGAGCGTCACTTCGGTGTCGCTCTGTCCCACCACTTTGACGCTCGCGCTCGGTTCGCTCGTGTCGGTCCCGATGTAGCGCCCGTCGACGAAGAAGAAAGCTTGCTGGCCGTACCCGTCGCTCGAGCCGGTGCGGGTGCCGACGAGCACGCGCAGCGTCTGGTCGGGGCGATACGTGGAGGTTTCGCCGGCCGTGTATCCGTGCGCTGTGACGACGGCCACTGCCGGCCCGAGGCCTTCGCTGCCGGTCGATTCCTTTGTGAAAGCAGGCGCGGTCGTGGTGCGAGTCGCTGCCGCGCCGCCGGATCCGTTCGTGCCCGGGCTGGTGCTCGTGGGCGTTGTAGTGGTGGGGGAGGATTTGGTCGTGCCGGTGGTGGTCGTCTGCTGTGCGGTGGTCCCGGAGGGGACGACGCTGGATACAGATACGGTCTTCGTGCCCGACGATCCGCAACCGCCAAGCGCCAACGCGCCCACGGCCGTGGCAAGCAGCAGCGGTAGGTGTCCTCTCGCTTTCATCGTGTCCCCCTATTCGTCGTCGTGCGCCCCCATCCTCGCACTGGTCCGCTCGTTGCGCGCCGGGTCGGTGAGTTGGGTGTTCTTGCTCGCGAGCGGTCTGTGTAAGGGGGTGTTGGGTGTTCTTGCTCGCATATGGGTCGGCGTAAAGGGGGTGTTGGGTGTTCTTGTTTGCATGAGGGTCGGTCAGTGGGGTGTTCTGGTTCATGCCCGCGTAGCGGTCGGTGAGTGGGGTGTTTGGGGTTCTTGCTCGCGTGAGGGTCGGTGAGAGGTTGTTCGGAATTGCTTGCCCGCGCGAGGGTCGGTGAGAGGGGACTGCTCGGCGCTCGGCGTCCTGACCTTGCGCAAGGAGTGTTCGGCCGGTGAGACAGCTTTCCCAAATTATTAGCGACTGCTAAGCTACGGTTTACGAATCGATCAGCGAGCGCGGGAGACCAGTGATGACAGCCCAAATGAAGCCAACGAGCCGCAACTGGACCCTCGGGATCGTGTCGGTCGCGCTGTTCATGACCGTGCTCGACAACCTGGTCGTCTCGGTCGCGCTGCCCAGCATCCACCGCGACTTCGGTTCGTCGATTCAGGAGCTGGAGTGGACCGTCAACGCCTACGTCCTCTCCTACGCCGTGCTGTTGATGACGGGAGCGGCGCTGGGCGATCGCTTCGGGCGCAAGCGCATGTTCCTGTTTGGCTTGGCGGTGTTCACGGCCGCCTCGGCCGCCGCGGCCTTGGCCCCCACGAGCAACCTGCTGATCGCCGCGCGAGCCGTGCAGGGCGCCGGCGCGGCGATCGTCACGCCGCTCACGCTCACGCTGCTGGCCGACGCTTTCCCGGCCGAACGTCGCGGGATCGCGTTGGGCGTGTGGTCGGGCATCTCGGGCACCGCCGTGGCGATCGGCCCGCTGGTGGGAGGCGCCGTCGTGCAGGGCATCTCCTGGCACTGGATCTTCTGGTTGAACGTGCCCATCGGGATCGTGCTGGTCCCCACCGCGATGCGTCGTCTCTCCGAGAGTCGCGGCCCCTACGGCAAGCTCGACCTGCCGGGGCTGGCACTGGCGGGCGCGGGCGCGTTCGGGATCGTCTTCGGCTTGGTGCGCTCCCAATCGCTCGGTTGGGGTTCCACTTCGATCCTCGTGTCGCTGATCGGTGGCGCGCTGCTGCTGGCCGCGTTCGTAGTCTGGGAGCTGCGCGCATCCGAGCCGATGCTGCCGATGAGCTTCTTCGCCAAGCGCTCATTCGCCGTGACGAACGTGGTCTCGTTGAGCATGTACTTCGGCATGTTCGGCTCGATCTTCTTCCTCTCGCAGTACATGCAGAACGTGCTCGGAAACACGCCGCTACAGGCTGGTCTGAAGCTACTGGTGTGGACCGGTGCCTCGATGGTCGTAGCTCCGCTGGCCGGCATCTTCTCCGAGCGCTTCGGCTCGCGGCCGTTCATGGTGGCCGGGCTCACCCTGCAAGCACTGGCACTGGGTTGGCTGGCGGCGATCACTTCGACGCACGTGCCCTACACGCACATGGTCATCCCGTTCATCATGGCCGGCGCCGGCATGTCGCTCGTATTCGCCCCTTCGGCCAACGCGGTCCTCTCGTCGGTGCGAGTCGATCAGGCCGGCCAGGCCTCGGGTGCCAACAACGCGATCCGCGAGGTGGGAGGCGTGCTGGGTGTGGCGGTGCTCGCGTCGGTGTTCACCGGCTCGGGCGGCTACGGCTCGCCACAGGAGTTCGTCAACGGCCTGATTCCCGCCATGTGGGTGGGTGTCGCCGTGCTGGGCACGGGTGCGCTGGTGGCACTGCTGCTGCCGTTCCGCACGCCGCGTGCAGCCGAGGCGGCGCTCGCTGCCGAGCATGAGCGTGCAGCGATCGAGCCCCAGCACGCGCTGCTTGCCGGAGAGCCGGCATGAGGGAGGGCCTTTTGCGCGGAGACTCTGCCTCGCGCGAGGCGCCCGGGCGCGGGGCCGCCACGTCGGGGGGAGATGTCGTCAAGAAGGGCAGTCCCACCACGCGCGCTGGGGGGGAGGCGGTTGGGGAGGCTCTGGAGGAGGGCGCCATCGCAGGCGCACGCAGGAGGGTCCCCGCCGCCGAGCGGCGGGAGGCGCTGATCGCCGCCGCCGTACACGAGTTCGCCGTCAGCGGCTTGCACGGCACGCCGGTGGATCGCATAGCGAGGCGGGTAGGCGTCGCCCAACCGTACGTCTTCAGCCTGTTCGCGGGCAAGCGCGACCTGTTCCTCTCCGCCGTCGATCACTGCTTCGACCGCTTCCTCGACACGTTCGCCGGTGCCGCCGCCGAGTATCGCGCCGGACGGGCGCCCGAGGACTGTGAGGACGTCCTGATGGCGATGGGTGGCGCATACAAGCAGCTGCTGTCGACCGACCGCGACTATTTGATGCTGCAGCACCAGGCTTACGCGGCCTGTGACGACGAGCTGGTGCGCGCGCGCGTGCGCCGCCGCTACGCCGGGCTGGTGGCGTTCGTGGAGGAGCTCTCGGGCGCCGAGCCCGAGCGTCTCGACGACTTCTTTCGTCACGGCATGGCCCTCAACGTGGCCGCGGCGATGGATGTCGCCGAGCTTTCAGCCGGCTGCTCGTGGGTACAGGCCGAGCTTGGCGAGCGCTCCAGCGGGTAGCATCAAGCTGTGGCTATGTCTGATTCCACGCAGGCGCCGGTCCAAAAGCGCAGCCGCCGTGAGTTGGCACGTACCGGGGCGCTCGTCTTGCTCGCCGTATTGATGACTCTGTTTGCCGTGCTCAACGTCAAACAGGTGGAGGTCAACTGGATCTTCGGCAAGAGCTCGACGCCGCTGATCATCGTGATCGTGGTCTCACTGTTGGTAGGCATCCTGCTCACGCATTTCGCCGAGCTGCGCTACCGGCGCAGGCGCTGACCGTCGAGCCCCCTCAGAGCCTGCCCGAGCATCAGCTGCCCAAAGCGGCATCCCGCGGGACGGAGCGTTTGCCAGGGTCCCAGGCTCAGGCGACCCTCTTGGATGCGCGCTGCTCGGCCACGATCGTCGCGGCCTTCCCGGCGCCGAGATAGGGCGTCAGCACCACATAGGCGAGGTAGTCCGATAGCTCAGGCAGCGCTCCGGTGCCACCGCCTGCGGCCTGGCAGTAGATCGTGTGCCAGATGGCTCCTTCTATACCTTCCCGGGCGAGCCCTGTAAGCGGAGGATTCGGTGCTCCCGCGATCAGGCTCGCCGTCACTTCACGCGCGAGCTCCGCGACCAGGTCCACGGCGCGCTGGCCCATCGCGAACACGCCGGTGGCGATCGTATGGGTGTAGGCAGGCCGCGCGGCGAAGTAGCTCATCATCGCGTCCAGGGAGCGGCGCACCGCGGCCGGCCATTCCAGCGAGTTCAGGCCCGGGTCCAACACGGTTTCGCGCACATCCGCGCTGAGCTTCTCGATCGCTGCCAGAAAGCACTCCTCCATGTCGTCGAACAGCTCGAAGAAGGTATCGATCGACACGTCCGCCTCGTCGGCGATGCGCATCGGTGTCAGGTTTCCGTAGCCTTCGCGCGCCGCCAGCTCCAGGGCGCTGCGTAGCACCCGAGCGCGCTCGTCCTCGCCGACTACATGGGCTTCGTTCGGGACAGCATGCAGCCTCACCCCCAGCGGGCTCGGCTCGACGGTCCTGAACACGAGCGTCCAGCTCAGCATGTCCGCCACCAGCTCGGGCATCTCCGCGGTTCGCTCCTCCAGCAGACGCACGAAAGTCGCGCGGCGCAGGCCGCCCACGATCGCCCTCGCCACCGGCTCGGGTAGGGGCGCCGCGTCCGGGGCGTGAGCGAAGCTCGCGGCGAGCCGCTCCTCGAAGATGCTCATCGTCTCGGTCAGCCGCTCCCATCCCGCCGGTCCAGCCGAGGGTGCATCCACCAGCATCAGCCGCGCGCCCTTCGGGTTGCTCGCGACGACCTCCGCGAACCTTTTCAAGGCCGCGCCCATGCGCTCTTCGAGCGTACCCTCGGTGGAGCGATAGCCGGCCGCGATATGGCCCATCGCCTGACTCGCGATCAGATCGAGTGTCGCCAGGAAGCACTCCTCCTTGTTGGCGAACTGCTCGTAGAAGGCACGTCTGGAGACGCCGGCGAGCATCACCACTTGCTTGACGCTCGTGCGTCCATAGCCACTGGCCGCAACCGCCTCGATCATCGCCCCATACATACGTCGACGCTGGTTCTCGGCTACCTCCAGGGGCTTCAGCTGGTGGGGCCCTCGTGGCAGGCGCTCGTACAACGGCGCCATCCTTTGTCCGTCGGGCGTGCTCGTGCCCGTCGACGCGCGTGCGCTCTGCTCGGCACCGGGCGTTTGCTCGGTGCTGTTTACGCGCGTGGCCTGTGTAGAACTATCTCGTCCGGCGCTCGACGTGCGCGCCCGTGGAGATTGTCGAGGCGCTAGCGCGCCGCCGCCGAGGCTCTTCCCGCCCTCCGTCAACGTGTTCTATCCCCTCGAATGCTTATAACCCCTCGACTATCAAGGAGTCTTGGAAACAATATCATTCCATGTCAGAGATTTATTGTCTACGCGCATGTGGAGCCGCCTCCGAGCGGTGCTCCGCACATGAGGCTATCCGACGACCGTCCCATCGCTAGTGCAGCAGCGCCCTCAGCGCCAGGATCGCGGTACCCATGCTCGCCCCTGCGAGCACCTGGAGCGCCAGCTCGAGCGGCCGTGCCTTCGAGCGAACCCCAGCCACCAGCTCGAACGCGATCAGGCTGGCAACCGTAGTCCACACGGCCGCTGTCACCGCGGTGGTCTGGCCGGCGCCCGCTCCCCACGCCACCATCAGGGCCAGCAGCGGCACGCCCGAGCCCTTGGCGATCGACCAGTCGTGCGCGAACGTCCGCCACAGCTCCTCCCAGCTGAAGGGCTCGTGCTCGACCAAGCGCAATCCCAGCACGTCGGAGTAGGAGTGCGCGAACCAGTAGAGCAACATCGCGATCGCTGCCGAGCCGACCGTCTCGGGATAGGTGTCGCGCAAGCCGCTCTCGGCGGCGAGCACCGCGCCGACAGTAATCAGCCCGTAGACGGCCCCCGCGGGGTTGCGCTCCGGCACGATCCAGCGGGCCACGCGCTCCGCCAAGCCCCGGCTCGCGGCCCCGGGCTCAGTTGGTTCTGCCTGCTGCTGTGGCGGTGAGTGCTCCATACGTGAGCTCGACCTGCGTCAAGTGCCAGGCGATGGTAGCCGCCAGGTCTCCCGTCTGGCCCAAAGCTTGCGCCGGTGGGGGTGGCACTACTGCGAGAGGGGATCGCCGTCGCCAGAGCAGGAACGAGACAAGGCAGATCGCCGCCACCACAAGCGCCACGACGCCGTGCCGGGTGGGAGCGACAGCGTAGTAGCGAGTCAGCCTCACAAGCTGAAGTCTCACGCGTAGATCGGTCGTGCGTTTCGCCCCCACGGGATGCTCCAGGAGCCATGCCCAAACTCGGTCTCCGCGCGCGTCAGAACCCGTCTCCGACCGAGTGTGGAGCCTTCCTCAAACCTAGGCAGCGCTTCCCGGCGCCCCCCCCCGTGCACTCACGGACGTGACCGCGGCTGTCTAGTCGAATACGGCGAATCACCGCAGTCGGCCGCCGGAGATCAATGATTCCGGCGGCCGTAAGAGAAATCATCAACTCACGGACGATATGCCGAGCGTTCCAGATAATATGCTGATTAAACCTTCGATAACCTGGGCTTTACCTGCGCCGTTACCGCCAATCGAACAGTTCCCGTTTGGCGTTATTGTTTCGGCGGTCAGCAGGACATCGCTGGAGCCATTTGAGGCCCGTCCGCCCGAATGTTCCAGCGAGGTACAGTCATCGGTCGATTTGATGCCAAAGACCGTACATTCGACTTCGTAGCCTGCCGCTGACATGAGGCCTAAGACCGCGAATACTCCAGCAGGTTCTTCTAACTCGAGCAGCGAATGCCAGGGTAGGCCGACTGGCACAACTTTCCCCGCCGCTTCGCACCCCGTCTGCTTTTCACAGGACAGTGGTCTTCCTCCTTCAATTTTTTCGCCAGATAAATTTAACATTTCGGTGACTTCACTCTCGCCGTTGGGCCCGACCGAGCCATCGAATATACTTTCGCAGACGACCGCAACTTTGCCGATGATGGGCACTTTTTCGTCTTCGAGTAATAGCTTCTCTTCGATCGTGATCGACGTTAACGAGACGATCGCGCTCCCAGAGTTTAACCACGATGCCGATAATGTTTCCACAGCAAAAGCCGAACTTGTCATAGTTGCACTGAGCCCGACTGTGGCTAGGAGCGCCCATCGAAGCGCATAATGCTTCTTTACCATTAGATCCATCCTTTCCTTTGCCTGGAGTCGAGGGGGCTGATTCCAGGCAGGCTGTGCTAGGGCGGACGGAACAACGTCTATGGTCAAGAGCTTGTGGCCAGCCGATTGAATCGTCCGAATAGTCCAAAAAAATCAAATTTGTCAACAGGGTAACAGGCTTCCCCCTGGAAATCAAGATTTGTGCCAATACCAGCCCAAGTGCGCTGGCGCGTAGTTACTAAGGGGTTTCTCACGACAAGCTGACCCACGATTTATATGCGCGCTCGATGCTTCGCCAATGTTCCTCGCCGGCGCAATAGCGTGAGCGTGATCGAGGCCTTTGCTCCTGCGACCAAGCCGCCAGAGACGTCCGTAAGTCGAACTTCCTCGCGCACAGGTCGGTGGAGATGGCTCGCGATCGGCCTGGTACTTGCGTTCGCCTGCGCGCTGCGCCTGTGGAAGCTCCAGGACGTCCCCGGCAACGTCTTCTACGACGCGGCCGTGCGCAGCATGGGCGTCTCCTGGCACAACTTCTTCTTCGGTGCGCTGGAGCCCGGGGGAACCGTCTCGATCGACAAGCCGCCGGTCGATCTGTGGCTGCAGGTGGCAACCACACGCGTGTTCGGGTTTGGACTCCTCGGCCTGCACCTTCCCGAGGCGCTCGGCGGTGTCGCCGCATGTGGGTTGCTCTTTGGCGCCCTGCGACGACCATTCGGTTATGTGGCGGCGCTGTCGGCGGCGCTTGCGCTCGCGCTGTTGCCGGTGTCGGTGCTGACCGCCCGCAGCGACACGATGGACTCGGTTCTGGCGGCGCTGGAGGTAGCCGCGCTGTGGTTGTCATGGCGGGCGCTCGAGAGCGGACGCCTGCGCTGGTCGGTGGCGGCAGCCGCGGCGATGGGCCTGGCTTTCGAGGTCAAGCTCACGGAGATGCTGATAGCGCTCCCGGCCATGGGGTTGCTGTGGCTGTGGGCGGCTGCGCCCGGAGCACGCATACGTGCCCTGCTAGCCACGGGCGCAACGTTTGCCGCCGTGGCGCTGTCCTGGACGGTGATCGCGTCGCTGACGCCCACGGGCCGGCGCCCCTTTCCGATCGGCTCGTCCAACGGGAGCATCTGGCACGTGACGCTCATATACGACGGTCTGGGCCGTCTCGCCGGTCACGGGGCAACCGGAATGACCGAAGGGGGAGCCGGCCCGCTGCGCCTCTTGAGCGCGGGCCCGATGCAGTACTGGACCCTGATCGGCATTGCACTGCTCGCCACCTGCCTGCTCGCGGCGGCGGCGCTCGCCGTGGTCCTCTTGGATGACCGCGAGCATGTGCGAGCGGCGATGCTGGAGCCGTCGGGACGGCTTGCCCTCGGAATCCTCGTGTGGTTTGTCACCGGCCTTGTCGCCTTCAGCGCGATGGAACGGCTGCAACCGCGCTATCTGGAGGCGTTCGCGCCCGCGCTGTGCACGGTGTTCGGGCTGTCGCTGAGCGTGTTGTGGAACCGCGGTGCACGTCACAACCCAACCCCCCCGGGAGGCCGCACAAGCCATCGAGCGTCTGTGTTTCCGTTTCGAGTCCTACTTCTGTGCCTCGGGGCTTGCCTGCTGGCGATCTCTCTGGACAAGGACGCCTACATCGTGAACCGCGCGCGCACCGACTCGCTGCTGACCGACTTCGGTACTCCTTCCCTCAGTCGCTATCTGAGAGCCCATCGCGACGGTGCCCGCTACGAGGTCGCGAGCGCGAACGTCAACGATGTCATCGGGCTCATCGCCCGCGACGATCAGCCAGTGCTCATCCTCAACAGCGTGGACGGATCGCTCACGCGCACGAGGAACCTGCAAGCCCAGGTGACCGCGGGGCACGTGCGCTTCTACTTCCTTGTGCCGCACACTTGCCATATGGGCCGCCACTGTGCCGGCAACCAGATCTGGGCCTTTGCCCATAGCACCCCTGTGCCGGGTCAACCCGATCTTCGCCGTTTCACCGCACCCTGAGCTCGATGGCAATGTGACGTCTCTCATAGCGCGTTTGCCGCACACCATTTGTGCAGCCGTGCGTTACGCCGCGGCCATGGGACCTGGCTCAGCTCGGCGTGACTGTCGCGGTGAGAATCTCGTCGTGCACATGACCGCCTGCGTCGCGCCCGCCGGCGATCACGATATGTCCTTCGAGTGACACTGCCGCGAGGTCTGAGAGTCCAACGGGGAGCAGTCCGACGAGATTGACCTTGCCTGTCTGCGATATCGAGAGGATCCCGCGCGTTTGGCTCGTGGGCGAGGAGCCACGTCCGCCGAGCACGATCATTGTCCCGTTGATGGAGGTCGCGGCTGCGTGCGTGAGGGGGTCTGGCAGCAGTCCGATCGTTGACACCGCTCCCGTGGAGGGGTCGAAGCGGTAAATGTCGTAGCTGGCAGTTTCGCCGCTCGTGCCGCCGGCGATCACGAGTTGCCCTCCGACCGTGGAGACTGCGGCGTAGCGCAACGGCTTGGGGAGCATCCCGGCGGTGCGTGCCGGCCCGCCGGGATGCCAGGCGAGGATCGTACGCAGCGGCGTTACGCCGGTGTAGCCGCCGACTATATAGACGGTTTCCCCAATAACGGCACTCGCAACGTCGGAGGCCGGTGTGGGCAGTTCGCCCGCCGGCTGGGTTCTGCCGCCGGCATCAATCTTGGTGATCTGTGGGAACGAGCTCACCACGCCGCCGCCGAATACGTAGGCGTCTCCGGCGGTGAAGCTCGCGGATGCGTCGTGCAGCGCAGCCGGCATGGTCGCGATAGTGCGCGCCCGCGAGCTGGTCGCGCTGACGATGCGCGCGAGCGATGTTTCGGCTTGGTCGAGGCCGCCGATCAGCAGAAAGCTACTTGGAGTCACCACCGCGGCAGCCGCGTCTTGCTCGGCTATCGGGAGCGTGCCCGTTTGCGCGACCGTCACGCGTGTGCCCGCGAGCGCGGGCGAGCGCGAGGCGCTCATCGCGCGTGTCGCTCCTGTTGATCGTGTGCCGGTCTGCTTCGAAGGGGCGCCTTTGCCGCCACCCCAAAGGATCGACGCGAGCACGATCACGACGAGCGCCAGCGTGAGCGCCATGCCGAAGCGTCGCCTTTGTATCCGCCGTCGGCGCGTCGCATGTCGCGCCGAGCGTGAGCTCGATCGAGCGGAGCTCATCGGCTCAGGGGTGCACCACGGCCGCGTAGTCCGGCAACCCGTTGCGACCGGACGGGATGAAGTCCATGCCGTCGGGCGTGTTCAGATACCCGTGAGAAGTACCCGGTTTTTCGATATGGCCGTACTGCCAAACGATCCTGTTCGTGCGCGGGTCGATCACGACGACGCGGTCGCGATAATCGTCGTTGACCGCCACGTTGCCGTTAGGTAGTGGCATCGCCAGAGACGGATGGTTTAGCTCACCGGATCCGGAGGGAGGCCCGTAGCGCCAGAGAACATGTCCGTGCCGGTTTATGATCAACACATGACCCGGGGTGGCGTAGTCGGCGAGTAGGATCCGCCCGCCCGGGAGAGGTTGTGGGTCCGAGGGGTAGCTGACCGGCGCTTTGACGGCAAATGAGAGACCGCCCCGCCCGTTGATTGCGTCGATCCAGCTGCCTTCGATCTCGCTCACGAGCACACCACCACCGGGCATTGGCGTATCGCCGTTGACGGCTCCGAGATAGCGTGGTGGGTCGTGGCGGCAGGTCCCTGAGCTCCCGTACTGGCGCACGATCGAGTGTGCCTTGATGAACAGGATCCTGCAGTTGTATGCATCCGCCACCGTGAAGGTGCCGTCCGGCAGCATGTAAGCGTCGTCGGGGGTTTTCAGGTGGGTTCGATCAGGGCCTTCTTTGCCAGGATGGCCGAACAGGACTTCGAGGTTGTGGTCGGCAAGCGTCACTTGCACGATCGCGTGGTTGTCCTCCTCGTTGCTGATCAGCGCGTTGCCGCCGGGCTCGACGAACGTGTCGTCGTCGAAGATCAGCTTGCGGCCCTTGGCCAGATCTTCGGGTGTCGGGTAGAGAAACACGATTTCGTGGCGCGGGTTGACGACGAGAATGCGGTTGTTGCCGCGGTCGGCGATCAGCAGGTAGCCCGGCAAGCCGGCAAGCTTGGAGGACGCCTGGTAGGCGACGGCGGTTCCAGGCTGCAAGCCCACGACGTTCCGCGGCGACCACAGCGCGGCCAAGCCACCCACCGAGGCGGGGGCCAGCGGACCACCGGGTACGACGGCCGGCATGGCGGCTGGGTCCGAGGCGGACTCACTCTTGGGGCCGCCACGTGACTTCGACGCTTCGCCGCCTGAGCTCGCCGCTACGGCGACGACGACGAGCGCGACAAGTGCGATCGGGATTGCCCAGCGACGCCGGCGCCGCGCTCGTTCAGTCTCGCGACGGCGCCTGATCCTACGCGCGTCCGTGCCCGGGGTCGAAGAGTCGAGTGAGTCGTAGTCGTTGGGCATCCCGAGGACCCACGCGCCGCGGGCAACGGTAGCCTCACGTCACCGAATAAACTCGGCCGTAAGAGTCGGTGAGACTTCCCTTAGAGCCTTCGGTAGAGCCGCACGTCTGTGGCGGCCGATCGCTTTCGTGATGTGGCGTCCTCGGAGTTAGACCTTGGACCACCAACCTTCACCCGCGTCCTCGTCTCGCTCGATACTCAACCACCCAAGCTGCATGACCACAACCGAGGTAGCTTTAGCCGGATCGACTGACGAGCGTCCCGCCCCACTCCTCGGGGGCGACGTCGGCAAGTGTCTCGGAGAACGTCCATTGGTGGCCTGCCGGATCCTCGGCGGTGTACTGCCGCTCGCCGTAGGCGAAGTCGGTCGGCTCCATGACGATCCGCGCGCCGTTGGCCCTCGCGTGCTCGCAGTGGGCCCGCGCGTCTTGCACGCGCACCATCACCGAGTGCGTGACCTCGCCGGCCCGCGGCGGCCGGCGGTCATGGCGCACATCGCCGACGATGACGGCTCCATCGCCGAAGCTGAGTTGGGATCGGTGGTCCTCGCCGATGCGCACGCGCTCGGCAAATCCGAACGCCGAGCTCAACCAGTCGACCGCTTCGCGAACGTCGGGGTAGATGAGCACCGGAATGACGGTGGACCGTGGGATCGAACGGTTGGGTTTCATGCTCGGTTCGGTGAGAGTCTCAGCCGTGACAACTACGTCAAGACCATGTCGATCGCGGATAGCGGAACGGTAACGAGGTAGAGCCGACGTCGGGATTCGAACCGAGACCTCTCGTTTACCATGAGAAGCCCCCAGGGACGCCCTATTGCTAGGTAGAGCGCCATTTTTGACTCCTGTGCTGGGGATTTGCCGTCCTCCTCGCCTTGCAGACAAGAGAGGACAACCGTGGACAAAAATGGTATCGAACTGCGGTGACGTTGCGGTGAGAAATCGAGAGCCGACGAAGGGGCTCGAACCCTTGACCTCGTCCTTACCATGGACGCGCTCTACCAGCTGAGCTACGTCGGCGCTGAGGGCAATCGTATCGCTGCCGGATGGCGCTTGTCTGGAGGCTACTAGCAGGCATGGCCGGTCAATGTTCATGCGGCGTCGCCTGCCGGGAGCTGGATCTATGCCGATCTACTTGCCTAGGCGGCGCAACGTCTCGCGACGCTCCTCTATTAGCCGACGGCGGCGGTCCCGGCGCTCGTCTGCTGTGCCAGGCAGTCCGGTGGTCCTCACCTTCGCTACGGCCGGGGCGGTCGCCGGCTTCTCGCATTTTGCTGGCTGGAGGACGGTTCGGATTGCTCGGTACGCATAGGGTCAGCCTATCGTCCTGGCCGCGGCGCTCAAGGGTCGCTTGACGAGCGCTGGTTGATCGCGGACCGGCAGATCGAGGTGGACCGCGAGGAGATCGTGGATAACCGCCTGCGCCGCTACTGTGCCGGCAACCACGAGCAGCCAGATACCGATCGCAAAGCGCACACGGAACAATAAGTCCTCGATGGGGAATGAGTAGTGATCGCTGAGCATCTTCAGGCTGGTGCCACACTCGCTAGCGACGATCTGTGGATCCTCTGTGCGGAGGCGCAACGAGATACCACCGCGGCGCAGCGCATGCGGCGTGGCGCCAAGTATGCGAGCGAACTCTGGGCGCTGCGCGACGGCACGCACGGCTGGGGTGAAGTCGCTACCAGGGTCCTCGGGCAGGACCCTCGTTAGCGACGAGCGAGTCGGCGTCCGCTCTCTGTGTTCGGGGGTGTGTAGTTGAGCTCGTAGTGGTGATACAACGCCGACTCGTCGGCCTGTGAAAGCTCGTCGCCCTGCAACTCGATGTTGGGCGCCGCCTCAACCTGGCTCTTGTTGACGGCAACCTGCAGCTCATCGGGGCCGACCTTGATCCCGCCGAGCGGCACGAATGTCAGGTGCCGACCGATGAAACCTTCCTTGACCGTCGCGAACTGCGGGACGTCGGTCTAGACGTCGACGTAGACATCCTGCAGCTTGCCGATCTTCTCGCCCTCGGCATCCACAAGCGTCTTGCCATGCCAGTCGGCCACATTCCCTCCGCCGCCTGCTGATCGTCGCTCATGCCTTCCTCCGATTTGCTTTCGCCTGGATCGCCGGAAATGTCCCGGCACACAACACACCCGTACGTGGCGCTTCGCAAATCAGCTTGACATGGGAACAACTGCCAGCTTGTGGAGACCGGGAGCCTCGTCGAACGCGTCACGAGCGCATTCCTTGAGGGGACGGTCGCGGCGTTAGGGTCTGAGTTGATTGCCGCCCACGACGTGTGGGCGGCAATCAAGCTTTGGTGTCAGGCGGCGGCCACTACGGGGTGGCGGTGTCTGAGGTTGACCTGCCAGTTCGCGAGCGGGAGCAGGAACAGCACCGCGCCGAGCAGGATCAGGATCCATCCGGCCAGGGTGGCGATCATCCCGATGACCGACCATCCCCAGGCGCCCAGGAGTAGACCGTTCAGCGTTTCTCCCATGAACAGGGTGGTGCGCTCACCCGCGAGCGTCGTGTTCTTCATGCCGCCGGCGATCCACTCGGCGCTGATCTGCGAGTAGGTCTTGCCGCCCGCAACCTTCGTCAGGTCTACACCGATCTGCTTCTGGGCGTAGAGCTTGGCCTGCTTGCCGGTGAGCACCTGCTGGCCGGCGTAGGCGGCCAGCCCTTGGTTTGTTGCAGGCTTTGGGAAGAAGATCTTCTGCGGGGCGAGCTGGTCGTGTACGACCTGCTTGTCGTAGCGGCCGCCGACGAGCGCGAGCGCGCCGACGACGACGATCATACGGCGGCTACATCACACGCGAGCGCAACGGACGACGCAACCGGTACACGATCCAATCCGGCCTTCCGCTCCCCGACCGTCTCGGCCGCGTGCAACGGATCGGCGACCTGCTCACCATCCTCATCGGCACCACCGACGAGTTTCCAGGCCCGCCGGACGAGAGGTTCGCTGGTTCGATCCGGGAGCCTTATGCAGTTTGGGCCTGGGTAACGATTCTCATTTTATTCATGCCTGCTACCATGACATTATGCGTCAGCTGACATTGCGAGTGCCCGAAGAGCTCGCTGAGCAGCTCAAGGGGGCAGCACGTGATCACGAGGAGAGCGTCAACGGCTACGCCGTCAAGGTTCTCTCAGCGGCGGTCGACCCGGACCTCGCGGGCGATGAGATCACAGGCTTGAGAGAGCGCCTCGGGCGAGCTGGGCTTCTGTTGAATCCCGAGCGCCTCCCGACTCGGCGTCCGTCAGAGCGCGCGCTTAGTCGCGCTCGCGCCGCCGCCGGGCGTGGCAGGCCGCTGTCGGACTTCGTCGCGGAGGGGCGTCGCTGAGCACCTTTGCCGATTCGTCGGCGCTCGTAAAGCTGTATGCCGACGAGGATGGGCATCGAGCGATCCGCGCGCTCGATGCGCTCGTCGTCTCGGCGCTCGCGCGTGTGGAGGTGCCCTCCGCGCTGTGGCGCAAGACACGAACGGGAGAGCTGGAGGATGCAACCGCCAGCACTTTGGTCAGTGCGTTCGAGTTCGACTTCCACGGCGATCTCGACTCGGGCTCGCGCTTTACGATCGTCTCTCCGACCGAGCCGGTGCTCGTCGCGGGCGCACGAGAGGCAGCGCGCCACGCGCTGCGCGCATATGACGCGGTACAGCTCGCAAGCGCTCTTGCGGTCCGCGAGCTCGACCCACGCTGCAGCCACTTCGCCTGCTTCGACATCGAGCTGCGGCGCGCAGCCAGCCGCGCGGGCTTCGTGCTGGTACCAGAAACGCAATGACCAGGGAGCAGCATCGCTGGTCAAGGACGCCCAGTAGTGCTGTACGGCCACCCGCCTCCGGCCGAATCGGGGCGGCTGACTGCCGTCACCGCCAGAGCTTCGGTTGAGGCGACGCGCTGCAGACATCGGACACAAGCACCGATCCTGCGGTCGCGTCGCCCTACGTTTCAGCGCTTTCCATGGGTAAGGACAAGCGTCCGCGACCGCATCACTAGCGGCCCCCCAGGGACGCTGATCGTGACCGCGATAGAGACTTTCAGCTTATGCCTGTGAGAGAGCAGCGCGATACCCATAGGGGACAGACGCGCGTGCACTGTGGAGCGCTGCCCGCCGCGTAGCAAGGAGGAGGTCGATCCCAGAATCACTGAGGTCCTCGTCATGGCATCCACGCGAGAGGTGCGGGACGGATGAGATGGGAGGCTTGTCGTGATCGTGGTGCGCACCTGACAAAGCACGACCGAGCTGGGACAGCTTGCCCCAATCCTGGTGTCCACAGATCCAGTGGGCGAGCGCGACGGTATGCCGAACAACTGCGGGATTGCGACCGTTGCATTTGCAGGACTGGAGAAGCTCGGGGCCGAGAGAGGTGCCGCGATGGCTGCAGAGGGCGAAGCGGTAACACTGCCCAGGACGCCGGTACCGTCGATTCCGACCGCTATCGGTCCTCCTGAGGATTCAGTGATGATGATGATCGAGGCATCCTTTTGCCCTGCCGTGGTGGGCTGAAAGTTGCCTGTGATAGTGCATGACGCGCCCATTGCGATGATCTGTCCTTCGCAAGTGTCGGAGAGGATTGGGAACATCAATGGCGTCCCTGAGACCAGGAATGTCTTTTGGATTTCCAAGGGGTAGTCGCCAGTGTTCGTGGCTGTAAAGGTGTAGGGCGCTGAGGAGCCGACGAGCACTTCACCGAGTAGCGCCTGGTGTGAGCTGAGGCTGAGCTGTGGCCCGTTCGCGCCGCTGCCTGAGAGTGGGATGACGAAGGAGCTGTTCGTCGCATCGCTGGTCACGACCAGTTCCGCGGTCTTTTCTCCGGGTGTGGTGGGTGAGAAGCGCACGCTCTCATCGCAGTTGTTGTCCTGCGAGAGATCGTCATGAGCGCAGTTGCCATAGGCCAAAGAGAAGGAGGCGGCATCTGGGCCGATGATTTCCACGGCTTCGACATGTGTGCCCGCGTTTGTGTTGGAGATCGTCACCTGCTCCGTTTCGCCGCCGCGACCATCAACGGTCAGCGGGAAGCTCAATGGAGTTGGTTCGGCCGACAGCGTACCGGTGAGACCCGTCCCGGAAAGAGCGACTTCGACGGGACCGGAGTTGTCCTGAAGCTCGAGTGTCGCGTGCTTTTCGCCAGGAGCTTGGTGCAGGAAGCTGACACCGAGCTCGCAATTCGAGCCGGGATCCATTATTTCATCCGCGCAGTAATCCGGACTGATCGAGAATTCCGCGGCATCTGGACCGACGATACGAACCGATCCGACGGTCGTAGGAAACGGCGATTCATTTTTAAAGAGGATGATCTGGGAAGGATTCCCCCCCGAATGAACTTCCACCGAACCGAATCCGACGGTGCTCAGCGACGGCTTGAGCTCTGAAGCAAGAGCCGGAGCCGCACCGGCGAGCATGCCTGTAAGCGTTACTAGGCTCAGCATGAGGATCCTACGAGATTTGGGCATGGCGCCCTCCAAAATGATCCTGCGCGGCCCGCGATCCGGCGGGCTCCGGGTCCGACAATCGTGCGGCGATCGCTACGGCAGCACGTCCTACTGTTATCGACCTGCAGTCAACCAGACTTGAATGAGAGCGAGGTTGAGGTGCATTTACCTTAGCTGCATCATGAGCAACACAATGCGGATATACGGAATAATCCTAATATACGGTGGCTGCCGAGCTCTCCTGACTCTAAATCGATGTCGATAATCGCGCCGACCCAGGATCATCCGTGCCACGGCCGTTCCATTCAGCGCTTATGACTTGCTGAGCGTGCTACTGTTCAGCCTTAGCGTATTCCCATTCGTGCTATCAGTGGTTTGGTTATGTGCTGTTGGTTGCTGGACGTGTAGACAGACACTTTCGTGACTGCTCCTTTCGCGGACCGCGCCTCGCCGGCAAATTTGTGCCTACGGAGGTCTTGGTCATGCCCCAGAGTCGCGTTGGATCGGCAGATGAGCCAGCTGCTCGTAATGGGCTGACCCGGTTGGCAGCCCGGACGTCTGGCTCGCGTCAAACGAGCGATGGCGCTGACGCGCACTCGACGCCAGATGTCGAAGCGTACCTGCGTAGCGCATTTGAGGACGCTCCGATCGGCATTGCTCTGATCAGCATCGACCCGGAGATTGAGGGCCGCTTCTTGCGAGTAAACCGGGCGCTTTGCGAGTTGACGGGATATTCCTCTGAGAAGCTCAAACTGACGGGCATCCACGCGCTTCTACATCCTGACGATCTACCGACCGATATCGCGGCGATGACGAGGCTTAACCAGGGAGAGGTTGACGGTTTTCAGCTCGAGCAACGTCTACTCCACGCCGAACGCCATGCGGTTTGGGTCACGGTCAATGCCACGCTGGTGCGTGACGCGACCGGCAATCCGCTCTACTGCATCCGCCAGTTGCAGGACATCGAGGAGCGCAAGCGCTACGAGGGCGAGCTGGGCTATCTCGTAGAGCACGACCCCCTCACCGGACTATTGAATCGTCGCGGCTTCGTCCGTCAGCTTACGCAGCAGATTGCCTATGCGTGCCGCTACGGCGACGGGGGCGCAGTGCTGTTTCTCGACCTCGACGACTTCAAGTACGTAAACGACACGCTCGGGCACAGCACCGGCGATGAGGTAATCAGCGATCTCGCACGGGTCGTGCGCAAGCGGCTTCGCGAGACAGACATCTTTGCGCGCCTCGGAGGAGACGAGTTCGCCGTGCTGTTGCCACACACGGCCGTGAGCGAGGCCGAAACGGTATCCAGCAGCCTGCTCGAAGCCGTGAGGGATGGATGTGCACTGTCGCTCGGTGAGGGCCGACGCGTGACGATCAGCATCGGGATCACCGGTTTCCAAAAGCCCGGTAAGGATCTGACCCCTGATGACATCCTGATCGATGCCGACGTCGCGATGTACGCCGCCAAGGAAGCCGGCAAGGATCGCGTCGCGGTCGCAAGCAAAGCAACCAAAGAGCGAATGAGATCGAGAATCACCTGGGCTGAGCGCGTCAGACGCGCTGTGCAGGATGGCCTGTTCGAGCTCTACTGTCAGCCGATCGTAAAGCTCGCCAACGACAGCGTCTCCCAATGGGAGCTGTTGCTGCGGCTACCCGGCGACGGAGGTGAGCTGATCTTGCCAGCACAGTTCCTCTATACAGCGGAGCGCTCAGGACTGATCTTGGATATCGATCGCTGGGTCCTAAGCCAGGCGATGCAGTTGATCGCTGAGCAGCGTGACACAGGCTGTGAAGTGCGCCTCGAGGTCAATCTCTCCGGCCGGTCTGTCGGAGATCCCGAGCTGCTCACGCTGATCGAGCAAGGCCTCAAGGACAGAGCGATCAATCCGGCAAACCTCATACTCGAGGTAACTGAGACTGCTGCGATCGCAAATATGGACCGTGCGCGAGCCTTTGCGACCAAGTTGAGGGCTCTTGGGTGTGGTTTTGCACTCGATGACTTCGGTGCCGGATTCGGCTCTTTTTATTATCTCAAGCACATTCCCTTCGACTACGTAAAGATCGATGGCGAGTTCATCCGCAACCTGCCATCCAGTAGCACCGATCAGTTGATCCTTGACTCGATAGTGCAGATGTCAAAGGGACTCGGAAAGCACACGATCGCTGAGTTCGTCGGTGACAGTGAGACAGTCAAGCTATTGAAGGAGCACGGCGTCGACTACGCACAGGGCTACCATATCGGCAAGCCCCGCCCGGTGTCTGCGGCGCGGGCACGCTGAGCAGAATAGCCGTCGAATCACTTGGTGCGGTGTGTACCGGACGGGCTATTCGGGGTCTGTTATCTCGACTGCTCCGAAGCCCTCGAGGGGCCCATCAACGAAGAAAATCTCCATCGTTATGTCGGGCTCCACATGGGCTTGACTGAGGAAAGCCACAACTTTGCGTCCAGTGAGCTCTTGAATCCTCTCTGTGTAACGCTTGGCCATGATGCGTTGGAAGTCCTCGCGCATAGCGATGACGCGATCGGGCTCACCGCTATCCATGATCGTCTGCTCGAGCGCCGTAAAACCACTTCCGCGCATGACAACGACAATGATGTCGTCAAGCACATATGTCTTAGCCTTCATTGGCCCCCGCCCATAATGCTCGCGCAGGGTACCGACGATGCTCGTCGAGATCGCCGCCAAGAGCTGACCACCACCGAGCGGTCCTGTGGCCTCCGCAGATTGCGTGTCCACTCCTGTTACTCCTTGATTGATCTCGACTTCGGAGTGTCAGGATCTGACTGCCCCGTGATCGCCCGGCCCATGGCTAAACGGCCACGATCCGCTCGAAGTCCACGAGGTCAAACAGGCGCTGGAGTCTATGTTGCTCTATTGCAGCAGCGATCATCTTAGCCGCGATCTCCTCGCTGAGGCCAACCCGGCACGCCGCCTGTCGGTGACTATGCTCGCCGAGCAGAACCAGGCCCAGTAGGTCCCGCTGAGTGCGGGACGGGAGAAGGAAGTTCGCTTGAGCTGTTGGCTGCGAGTTCCAGCAGGTTTTCGCTTGCTGCCCAGGTCCACCGCGCATCTCCCGCTCGTGCGCGCAGTGAGTGTAGACGTTGCCAGCCAGTGCAGCTCGAAGGCTCTGTTCCTCCAAGTCGATGCTGGCGGGCGTACGCCAGAGAGTGACGAAAGCCATGACAACAGCATCCTTGGCGAACTCTACGTCCTCAATGGTGAGCAGCGCGAGACTGCCGAGAGCGCCGGCGTGCCGGTCGTAGGTCTCCACGATGGCCTCAAAATTGAGTGCGACATCCGCGGCAAAGAGGGCCTCGTCCTTCGCCGTCGCAAAGGTCGAGGTCTTCCGCCACCTTGGACAGATACTCATGGCTCGATGGCCGCGATC
This sequence comes from Solirubrobacteraceae bacterium, assembly GCA_035486255.1. Taxonomy (GTDB): domain Bacteria; phylum Actinomycetota; class Thermoleophilia; order Solirubrobacterales; family Solirubrobacteraceae; genus Palsa-744. The sequence continues at coordinate 34,539 of DATHNH010000168.1, forward strand.
TGCTTGAAGTCAACAAGCTCGAGCAGTCGCTGGATTTGGAGGCGCGGTGAGCGGATGCTCACCGCGCCTCCATGAGCAGTCACTTGTTGGGCGGCAGCCGCGATGGCTAGCAGCCCGGAGCCGTCGATGGAGTCGAGTTCTGCGAAGTCGAGCACTACCTCCTCGACGGCGAACGCCGTCCCCACAAAACAGTCGATCAAGATCGAGTCGATCAAGATTGCGATGCTTGCCATATCCAGTTCGCCATTGAGTATTACGATGGCTCTATCGCCTTCAAGATGCGCAAAGGCGGTGAATGGCAGAGGTGATGCTCGGAGGTCGTAACGAGCGTTCGATCCGGTCGCAACCGCCGTATCCGGCACCGCTGGCTGGGCTTCGTGCTCTACGAACATTACGCTCCAGAATTTTGGTTTCCCGTAGCTAACAACGCCACCAGGGTCTGGAGCGACGCGCCAGTGGTTTAGGCCACTGACAGCAGTTATCCTAGCACATCGATAAGTTCTGTCAATCGAACAGAATAAAACCTCTCTTCAGTGAGAATGGCCACCGCCGCTGGTTACGAATGTTGGCTTAGGTTCCGCGGTCAGTCCAAACGCCGATAGCGAAGTCGGTACCATCGGTAACGCCTTCGCCTGAGAGACGGAGTGTCAGCGTTTGGATGTTGGGGTGCCGCGCGTAGGGCTACTGAGCGAGGCAGCGTCGAGGTGCCCGTCGACGAGGTCGCGAGCAACGTTGCTGAGGCGAAGGTTGTGTTCGCGAGCATGAGCGCGCAGGCGGGCAAACGCGGCATCCACATCGATGTGGGCGCGCTCGGCTAGCACGCCCTTGGCCTGCTCGATCATCACTCGGCTGCTGAGCGCGCCCTGAAGCTGCTCCACCACACCATGTGCCTCTCGCACGGTGCGCTCTTGTAGCAGCGCGATTGCGGCGATATCGGCCATCCCCTGCCCTAGCGGTAAGTCCTGCTCGACCAAACGCCCTGTGTTTGCTCGAAACAGATTCAGCGCCCCGATGGTCTCTCCACGCGCCCTCATCGGAATCGCTTGCACTGAACGAAACCCCTTTTGTATCGCCATCGGCGCGAACGCCGGCCAACGCCCGGCATCGGCCGTGAGATCCTCGCTGGATACGGGCGTTCCACGCTGGTAGCACTCGAAGCACGGTCCCTCCTCGTTCTGGGACTGCAACAGGTCCAACGCGTCAGAGCGCTCGCTCGAAGAGGCCATCACGCGCAGCACACCGGCGGCGTCGGCAAGTAGCAGTCCCGCCTCGGCGCAGTCGAGCAACTCGACGCACCGCTCTGCCAAACGGTGCAGGAACTCGATCACGTCGAAGTCATCGACCATCGTGTCGGCCAACTCGACGAACGTCTTTACAATGCGCTGCTCGCGTGTCATGGGTCTGATCTAGATCTCTAAGGCTACGAACGCGAATATTGCCACTCGAGGGTAGCTAGGGTCGTGATCGCGCGTCACTCGGTCCCTGAAAGCGGTGGCGTCGCGTGACGATCTCGCGGGCGAGGGTTCGCAGCGGGAGTCCCTCGGCAAAGGCATGAGCGCGCAAGCGGACGAAGGCCTCGTCCAGGGAGATGCCAAGCTGAACAGAGAGCATCCCAGTCGCCTGATGAACCTCCGCCCAGTGTGAAGGCTCGCCCGTCAAGACCTCGTGCAGCACGTCGGCCGGGGCACCGGCCTGGAGGGCAAGGAGCACCTGGGTGGCCATATCGGCCAGCACCAGACCGTATGCCATCTCATCCGCATTCAAGATGCCCGGGTGATCGCGATAGAGCACCAACACTCCGATTCGGATGGCGCCGAGATGCAAAGGAAAGGCGAACACCGCCAGCACACCGGCCTCGACGCCGGCCTGGGCGAACGCCGGCCAGCGCACGATCGCAGGATCGGCAAGGTTCGCCTCCAACACCGGGGCCCTGCTCGTCCACACATCCACGCATGGCCCCTCACCCAGCGTGAGCTGCAATTCCTGCACCATCGCGATGCCCGGCTCAGACACCCCAGCGGTCCCACGCAACTCTCCGTCCACCATCAGCGAAAGCCCTGCGCCCTTGAGCGAGAGCAGGCTCACAGCGGCCATACATACACGATCGACGATCGAGGCCGAGCCGTCTACGTCGGCGTCCACTATCTCCTTCAGCACTACGCTCAGCCGATCGGTAAGCATTTCATCTAACCCTACGACCGATCGGTCTCGGTCACGATCCAAAGAGCAGCCGTCGAGTGGGCGGGCTTCTACAGCTTCCGCCACACCGTCGCTTCGCGACTCTTCGCCGAAGGACGCAACATCCTCCGGGTCCAGCGCTGGCTCGGACTCTCCCAAACTGCATGTTCAACTGCTCACCGGTCGCTAACCAGGCGCCAGGAGGATGTGGTGGCCTCCTTGGTGTGGAGGAAGGCCTCGATTGCGTTGACGTCGAGGGGGCGGGAGAATAGGAAGCCCTGTCCGTGGTCGCAGTGTTCGCGTTGCAGTGTCTCGAGTTGGGATTGCTCCTCGATGCCCTCGGCGAGGGTCTCGATGTCGAGTGTCTTGCCGAGTTGCACGAGTGTGTGGATCAGTGCTGTCGAGCCCTTCGATCCGGCGATGCCGCTGATGAAGGAGCGGTCGATCTTGAGGGCGTCGACGGGGAATTGGCGTAGGTAGGCGAGCGAGCTGTAGCCGGTGCCGAAGTCGTCGATGGCGATGCGGACGCCGAGTTGCTTGAGCTTGTGTAGGCGCTTGGCGGTCGCCTCGGCGTCGCTCATCAGCGTGGTCTCGGTGATCTCCAGGGTCAGCGTTGTGGGGTCGAGTCCGCTGTGTGTGAGGGCGCCGCGCACGTCCTCGATCAGCTCGTCGTCGTCGAGCTGGCGTCCGGATACGTTCACTGCCATGCCGATCCTGTGGCCCTCGTGGTACCAGTGCGCCGCCTGCCTACAGGCCTCCTGCAGGACCCAGCGTCCGATCGGGACGATCAGCCCGCTTTCCTCGGCGATTGGGATGAAGTCGATCGGCGGGATCACGCCGCGCGTGGGGTGGTTCCAGCGGATCAGCGCCTCGAGGCCGATCACCCGCTCGGATTGTAGGTCGAAGGTTGGCTGGTATTGGAGGAACAACTGGTGCTGCTCGAGCGCCTCGGCGAGGTCCATCTCGAGTGTGAGCCGATCGCGGGCGGCGGTCTGCATGCTGGACTGAAAGAGCATGTAGCGGTTTTTTCCGGCGGCCTTCGCTTCGTACAGGGCGATGTCCGCGTCGCTCAAAAGCTCGGCGGCGTTTGCGTGCTCGCCCAGCGCGATGCCGATGCTCGCCGTGAGCGACAAGGGCCTGCCGGTCTGGCCGTCCATCTCGTAGGGCTGGCGCAGTACTTCCAGCAGGCGCTCGGCTACGAGCTCTGGGCCGGCGTCGAGCGCGGAGCCCTCGACCAGGACGACGAACTCGTCGCCGCTGAGGCGCGCCGCGGTGTCGCCCTCGCGAACGACTCCCTCCAGGCGGGTGGCAACGATCCGCAGCAACTTGTCGCCGGCGGCGTGTCCGAAGGTGTCGTTGACGTGCTTGAAGCCGTCGATGTCGAGATATAGGGCCGCGACCGGGATCTTCTGGCGCCGCGCGCGGGCAAGCATCTGCTCTGCGCGGTCGAGTGCGAGCACGCGGTTGGGCAAGCCGGTAAGGGCGTCGTGCAGCGACTGGTGGCGAAGCTCTCCGGTCTTCTCGTGGACCATCCCGAGGGCGTGCTCGCGTGAGCGCGTCAGCACCAGCACGAGCATGAACAGCAGGAGGCTGACAATCGCTCCTCCGATGAGGACCAGCAGACCCTGCAGATTTGCCGAGAGCCAGTTCACGGCCTCCGAGCCTCGGACGACCGCCCGCCACGTGCCGTCGATCTGCATCGTGGTTTCATGGGTGAAAGCGCCCGCGGGAGAAGTCGTGCCCACGCGACCTATCAGCTGTTCGCTTTGGCCGGGGTTGCTGTGATAAAGAGCCACGCTGAGGCCGTGATGGTCGCTGATCGCTTGGTGGATCAGAGCGGTCATTCCAAATGAGCTCCCGACCCAGCCGGCGACCGCCGCGCGGCGCTGCACGACACTCCGAAGACTCGCGCCGCGCCGGTAAAACGCAGCTTCGATGAACAGCGTGCTCACGCCCTGCGCCGTCACGGGATAAACCAAGAACTGGCCGCTGTCGGTGATTCTCTGCAGGAGATGCGCCTGCAGAATGCCGCCATCCTGAAATCCACCGATCGGCGAGGCGGG
>DATHNH010000169.1:0-14867 GCA_035486255.1 Solirubrobacteraceae bacterium
ATGACGGCCGCGCGGTTGTGATGGAGGGGAAACACGAGGTCCGAGTGGAGATAGTCCGCGAGAACGGGAAGGAGCCCTATCTGAGGACTCGCGCGAACGGGGCGTGGAGCGACCACCTCTTAGCGTTGCCTCGATTCTGAGGGGGCAGCACGGATCTGCTACGTGGCCAGCTTCGAAGGGGATTCGTTGGCCCGGCTCGGTGAGCCGCGGCCTTACATTCGGCATGGCTTCGAGCTCCGAGATTGAGTGCGCCCGGTTAGACCGGAAGACGGCGGATCATCGGAAAGCCGCTGGTTCGGCTTCTCTAGCGGACCGCGCGTACGCCAGTTGCCCTGGCAGAGCGCACCCGGATAGGCGCCGAGGTCGCGAAGCCGGTCCATCTCATCGGAGGAGTCCGATAGTCGTCGCCGCAGCGCGTAGGCCACGCTTGCGTGCAAAAACGCTCTAAGTCTTTGTTGATGCGAAGAAACTGGTGAGTGGTCGCCCAATAGCGCGCGAAAAGGCCGTATTGCACTGGCTGAGAGCCGTTTCGTGCGCGGTATTGGTCGAAAACCTCACTCGCCAAGCGGGATCCCGACTGGCCGGGGCGGGAGCGAGGGGCATCGGAAGGGATGAACGGGTAGACAAGAGTACACGCGACCGGCGTGAACTCATTGACTGTTGCTATGGGCGAGGGTCAGGGAGGTTTGATCCGGACGAGGTCGATGCGCCGTGGACCTGTTGTAACGTCGCGGTCATTGTGGCGCGGACGGTCTTCTGATTGCAAAAGACAGCCAGGGGACTCTAAAGACGCGCGCATCGGCGGAAGGAACTCGGGAACGAAATGGAGCGGATCGAGGATTGCTGGAGGAGGGCTCTCGGGACGCCGACCCGGGTGGTTGTGGTGGTGGGATTGTTTCTGTCGGTCGCGGCAGGGACTGTCGGAGGGGCAGGGGGAATGGCATACGCGCGAACGGGAGCCGGCGGCGGGGCGGACCGCCGAAGGGAAGCCCTGGCGCCGGGAACGCGCAGGGGTAGGATCATCGAAAAATCAGAACGGCAGCCTACGACGCTCGTGATGAAACTCCGGAGCGGGGGCACTGTGGGTGCTGACGTGAGGGTGCAAGATCAAGGCACAGTGAACGCGGTGGCGGCGCTCGAGGGGGCGGACGCGAACATGGCCCGCGGGACGATTTCATGGAGTATCTACTCAGACAGCGGCTGTACGGACCAGGTTGCTTGGGTGCGGCCCAGGAGGCTTCGTGGAGGTAAGGAATCGGGAGTGGTTCGTCTCCCACCTGGAACCTACTACTGGCGGGCAGTGTATTCCGGGGACGCGGCGAACTCGCCCTCAACTAGCGCGTGCGGATCTTCTGTTGAGATCGTCGAAGCGGCGACGAGGAAGCATCTCTGCAAAACCTTGGCGGGCGTGGTCAATGTCAACGTCCCAGGCGGACACCTGGTCTTAAGCGACGCGCTCTCAACTGATAGGGCAAAGCCAGAGAAGTTGACGCTGGGTTGGAAGAGGGGGCATCATCTGCGCCTGACGCATGTTCTCGACGCCACGTGCACGGTGCGAGGCGGACAGCGGATCTTCCAGGCGCTCGGCGGAGCGCGGGTCGATGGGAGGTCGGGATATTGGGTGCGGCTCGAGGTGCGGCTCGTGGAAAACGGAGCTCGTTTGCTTCGGCTGCTTATCCGCAACAAGCGGGGAGATCTGGTGACGAGCGTCTGGGTGGATCCAGGCGCCGGCGCCGAGGTGATTAGTTGAAGGCCTCGGTTAGTGCCAGTGTGAGACGCGGGTTGAGAGCAGAGCGGAGCGTCGGCGGTAGCAACGGCTCGCGAGTCACCACCTGTTGAGTCAGGGGTAGGCACGACACGGAGTGACATGAGGCGCAAGTCGTCCAACATCAAGGTGCGGACCGATCCAAACGGGAGGGTGAGCAAACTCCTGTTGCAGCAGATAGATGCCGGTCGCCGGCTAGAGGTTGAGGAGCACATGTTGACCGGTGATTCTGACTACGCAGAGTGGCGGGATGCGGTCATCCGCTGGAATTCGGAGACCGCGCTGATCCTACGGCAGGGCTTTGAGTCTGAGGCTGAGGATGAGTTCACTCGGGGTGTTCGACCGTTACAGGGCGTATTCGATTCGTGGCGGCGGCAGTTGCGTGATGATCTACGAACGTTGGGGGGCATGATTGAGCTGTTGACCTGCCTTCGAGCGACACTTGCCGGGCGCGGTCGGCAACGCACCGACAGCTGACTGAGGCGCGGGCCGAACGTCGAAGTAGGTGCCTTTTACATCGGAATCAACGCGGAGTAAGCTACGGCCTAGGTGAGACTTGGCAAAGTGAATCTTCTTGGTATTCTCATGATTCGAGAAATAGGAAAGCCCGCTACCGGCCGGGTCACCGGGAGCAAGGAGGAAAGGGAGATAGCGGTGATTCACGGAAGAATGTCTCGACGCCGGCGGCCGCGTGTGGAGCGGGCGAACGGTGAAGGGTGCGTCGTTCACCTTGAGGCGGTGTCGTCGCGGGAGCACGATCGCGTCTCGACTGATGTGCGAGAAAGCGTCGATCCAATCCACGCTAGAGATGTGCTCGACGAGGCGGTGCGGCATCTTGCCGCGTCGGCTATGCCCATTGTCGATCGGCTGTCTCTCGCTGGCGAGGCGCTCAAAGCCGGGCTGACCTGGCGAGACCTAGTTGACTGGGAAGACAGGCGGCTGCTTGAACGCATCTTCCAAGACCTGGGGGATCTCCAGGATGTCGACGAGGCGGGAGTACGGAAACTCGGGGACGCCGCTCTGGAGGCGATCGCCGCAGACATCGTGGACCTCAGGGACACATTGATCGGCAGGGCGATCCGACGAGCGATGCCGGTGGGGGAGGCGGATGGCGCCGCGTGATGTAGCCAGCGGTCTACTTGAAGGACAATGGTCGTACGGGAGCCGCTCTGGGGCCGTCAAGTGGAGTGCCCCCGCTGTTGGCATTTAGCCGCGGTCAGGGAACTTTCTATCTCATGACTTGGCTGGCCTTCGTTAGGCCGCCACGATCGGTGTACGTCAAGGACACGGTTGCGCCTGCCTTGGGTTGGCCTGGGGCATGCGGAACGCGGAGGTGCGAGTGGGCGCCGACAGGTCGAGCAGCCGTAGTAGCGCGAGGCGAGTGGCGGAGGCACCGGGGGGGGATGCGTGGGTTGCGGGCAGCGTTGCGTGGGCGCGCATCCTCGACGCGGCGCGGCAGTTGGTTTCGCGTCATGGCTGGGAGACGCTGGCGGTCGGAGAGCTGTGTCTCGCCTCGGGGACGTCGAGGAGGGAATTCGACGAAGAGTTCGGCGGGGGCGTCGAAGATGTACTGCTTGAGCTCTTCCAAGCGGAGCTGGGACGGTTCCGAGAGCGGATGGCGCGAGCGTATCGAGAGGGCCATGAGCAAGGCTGGACCGAAGCCATCCGAGGGGCTTTGTATGAGCTCCTGAGCGCGATCGACGACGACCCGGGGATGGCGCGCTTCCTGCTTGTGGGCTCACTGTCGGGGAGTCAGGCGTTGCGCGCGACCCGGTGCGAAGCGCTGCGGAGACTTGCGATTGCACTCGAGCGCGAGCGACCGCAGACGGGGGAGGGAGCGCTGGATGCCCCATTCGGGGGCGAGGCAGTTGTCGGCGCGGTAGTTTCGATTCTGCACGCGAGGTTGCTCGAGGACCCGGTTCCGGAGATGAAGGCGCTGTGCGGCCCACTGATGGGAGTGACCGTGTTGCCGTACCTAGGTGCGGGAGCGGCACGCGGTGAGGTTGCGCGTGTCCAGAGCGGGACTGGCGCTGCTAGAGGGGGCAGCTCACGAGGCGGGTAGCCAACCGAGCGCACATTGCGCATGCTGGGGGCAATTCGCACGCAGGCCGATATCTCGAGCCGAGGTGTTGGCGTCGCGCCGGGTGAGACCGACGCGAAGCGGCTGGGAAGACATCTCGAACGCCTCGAGACGGACGGGCCCATCGAGAAGGAAGGGCGCGGGCTGCGGAGGGGTTGCCGACACAACGGCCTCTACGCAGGCGGGCGGGGACCTTCTCATTGAGTGCACCGCACAGCTTTGGCAGGACCGACGACAAGAGCACATGACGCCGAAGGCCGTTTCAGCGGCCACTCTATGAAGCAAGTGCCGGTATCGGCGCGTCTCGTCGTCGCCACCACAACCACCACCACCGTGATCTTCGCGCCTGCTACTGGACGGCCTGAGACGACGACTGCGCGCCCCTGGCGTCGCGCCTCATCCGTTGTCGGCGCGCGCGCTGGCTTCCGAGTTATCGGGAGGCGGCGCGTTTGGTGGCTCGCGGTTTAGGCGGTCGGGTTTTTGGGCGAGGCGATTTTGACGCGGGGAGCCGCGAGTCGATGAACCGGTCGGACTCGGCGAGACCCAGGAATGGGGCGAGCATGACGTGGGCAATCGGTGCGAGCATGGCGGCGAGCTGGGGGGAGGGGCGGCGAGCTTGGAGGTAGATGATCTCGAAGACGTAGGAGATGACGGCTTCCATGGCGAGGCGGGACGGGGGCGTGGGAGAGTTGGCGAGCAGGAGTCCTTCTTGGAGGAAGAAGATGAAGGCTGTGTGGGAGTCCTCGACGCGTTGGATCGAGGAGGGGCCGATCGCGTAGGCCTCGACGAAGCCGATGTAGGAGATGAGGGGGGACTCGTTGAGTAGCTGGGTGAGCGCGCGGGCTCCTTCGAACGAGCGATCGGGCCAGGAGGAGGCCGAGAAGTAGGCTTTGGCGGTGACGTCCATGACGCGCTGGAAGCCGAGGTCGTGGACGGCGGCGAACGCGTCGTGCTTGTCTGAGAACAGGCGGTAGAAAGAGCGGCCGTCGACTCGGGAGAGGTCGGTGATGTCGGTGACGGTGGCGGCGGAGTAGCCCTTCTCGGCTGCAAGTCGCGCAGTCGCGAAGAGGATGCGAGCGCGCTGGTTTTCGGCGACTTCCTGATCTGAGCCACGCGGGCGGCCGGGGGGCTGGGCGGGAGGCATCGTTGGGATAGGCTCGTCGGGGAGGTGCGGCGAGCGGGGCGGGATGGGGCCGGGCGTGAGCGTCTGCCATCGGAGCTGAGCAGCCGGTCGAGCGTAGCCTGAGACCCACTCGACCAGTTCGGGGGCGAGCCGAGTGAGCGAGGTCTCGCCCCGTCGGAGCCGGGTGCCGAGCATGCGGTAGACGCAGCCGACGAGGACGGTGAGGTCCAAGTCTGGGAGGGAATCGTTGCGGGAGGCGGTTTCCGCTCCGGCGGAGATCGCCCGAGCGATCTCGGCGACGCCGGCATCGCGGGTGTCGAGCGCGGGGGCGCCGCCTGACATGGCGCCGCTCATGAGGAACCGCGCGTTGGCGGGCTCGGCGGACGCGTACGCGAGGATCGCCTCGAGCGCTCGCGGCACTGCTTCGGTGGGCGTGGCGTCCTGGAGCGAGTCTTCGACGGCGGCGAGCAGCTGCTCCTGGACTGCTTCGATCGTCGCGCGGAAGCAGTCGTCACGGTCTGTGAAGTAGTCGTAGAAGGTGGGGCGGGATACGCCGGCGTTACGGATGACGGCGGAAACGCTGGAGCCGGCGTAGCCGGCTCGGTTGGTCGCGGCGACAGTGCCGGCGAGGATGCGTTCGCGCTGAGTCAGCTTACGCTGGCTAGGAGTCCTTGAGGCGGTCGACTGACCCGTCTGGCGCGCCTTGGTGTTGGACCTGGGTGGCGGCATCAAGCGGAGAACGTACCTGAGAAGCGGGCGCCAATCGGGTCGGCGGGGACATCGATCACGGTGGCGAGGTTGGCGCGCCGGGGACCTATCCGGGAGAGCGAAACCACGGCGCGCACGTTTACGGAAAGCCGCGGTGCTCTGGCTGTGCGGCACAGGCCAGAACATGGGAGGAAGCCCGGATTTGGCCGGGAGGACTAGATTTGCAGGGTAAACGCATGATCGGAGCGGCCGAAAAAGACTAGCGCTGAAGCCCCAAAATGAAGTATGTTACGGAGATGTTTATGATGTGCAGGAATTTGGGGGAAGCCGCATGAGTCTTCTGGAGACGGCGCTCGCGGCCTGGGCTGCGCTGAACGTGTTGGTCGCTTGGGCCGGGGTCAGGCATATGGAGGTGAGCGAGCAGCGGCGTAGGCATCTGGAGACGCCGGCAGAGCCGTGCCTGAAGCTGACGAACTTCGCGGATCTGTTTAGGCCATTGAGGGGGGACGAGGTGGCGGGCCTGCGAAACCCACAGCGCACGAAACACTGATCAGTCTCGGCGCGGCCGTTGCTGGGGAGTGTCCTGCGCGGGGATGCTCCTGCGCACCGGATGGAATCTCTGGCCCGACCCCTCCCACGCCGAGGGTCTGGAGATGAGAGCGTGATCGACGGTGGCGCACCTGCGCGATCAGCCGTTGACCGCTCCTGGAGGGGAGTCCGCTGGGGCGTGACGATGGTCCGCCACCGCCGGCTCGTGCTCGCGCTTTGGGGCGCGATCCTGATCGCCTCGGCCGCGCTGTACCCCTCGCTCCAGCACGCGCTGGGCGCGCCCGACTACTTCGTCGCCGGCTCGCAGTCCGCGCAGGTGGAAAAGCTCGTCGAAAAGGACTTTCCCGCCGTTGGCACCGAGGATGACGCGCTCGTCTTCCGTTCGGCCGCCCACACCACCAGCGAAGCGGGCTACACGCACTTCATCGAAGCGCTGAACGCCAAGCTCAGACACGAACGTGGCGTGAAGGGCGTGCTGAGCCCCTACAGCGACGAAGCGATCGGCCAGATCTCCTCCGACGAACACGTCGCCGTCGCCGCAGTCGCGCTCACCGGCGACTCACAGCGGCGCTTCGAGAACGCCGAGCGCCTGCAGAACCTCGTGCAGAGCACGGTGCGCGAATCGCACGCCGGCGTGCAGGCGTGGCTGACCGGCTACTCGCCGGTCACCAAGGACCTCGTGCATGTGCAGACAAAGGACATCGAGCGCGCCGAGGCAATCGGCGTCCCCGTCGCGCTGCTGGTGCTGCTGATCGCGCTCGGCTCGCTGGCCGCAGCGGTGATCCCGCTGACGCTCGCCGGCGTCGGCCTGCTGTTCACCTACGGCGTGCTGGCGATCGTCATCCGCTTTTCGCACTTCGACAACTTCCTCATCTCGATCGTCGCGATGGTCGGCATCGGCATCGGCATCGACTACGCGCTGATCATCGTCAGCCGCTTCCGCGAGGAGCTGGCCCGCAGCAACCCCGGCGCTGGGGCTCGCGGAACGGCTCAGGAGCAGGCGCGTGTGGGAGACGCGGTCGGCGTTGCGGTCGCCACCGCGGGGCGCACGATCCTGTTCTCCGGCGTCATCTGCGGCCTGGCGATCACCGCGATGCTGATCATCCGCGCGGCCGTCTTCCGCGAGATCACTGTCGGCGTGGTGGCGGTGGTGATCTGTACGCTGCTCGCTGCGCTGACGCTGCTGCCCGCCGTGCTCGGCACGCTCGGTGCCGGCATCCAGCGCTTCGCGCTGCCCAAGCGCGTGCAGCCCGAGGACGCCCGCGCCGACGAGCGCGCGCGCCTGGGCGGCTGGGCGCGCTGGGCGCTGTTGATGATGCGCCGCCCGTTCCCCGCGATCCTCATCTCCGTAGCGATCATGTTGATCTGCGCGATCCCCGTCACCGGCCTGCGCTACGGCCTGAACCTCGGTGTGTTCACAGTTGGCGAAGCCCCGTCCGGGAAGGGGGAGCAGGTGCTCGCACACTACTTCGCCCCCGGCGCCGTCTCGCCCGCGAAGATCGTGATCGCTGGCGGCTCGGCCGGCGCGAACGGCAGCGACGTGGCCGCCGCCAAAGAATTGACGGAGCAGCTCGAAAAGGATCCGCGCCTGGCCGGCGTCAGCGAACGCCGCGACAACGCTGGCGTGCTGCTCAGTTTCATCACGACTGTGGCTGTGGACTCGAACTCCGCGAAGGCGCTGATCATGCACATCCGTAAGGAGCTGTCTCCGCCGTTGCACGAGAAGTGGGGCGTCAACGTGCTCACCGGCGGCGCGACGGGGGTGATGGTCGATCTCTCCCACGAGACCGAAGTGCGCTTCCCGCAGGTGCTCGCCCTGATCCTCATCATTTCGTTGATCTTCCTGTTGATCGTCTTCCGCAGCCCACTGCTGGCCGTCAAGGCGATCGTGATGAACCTGCTCGCCACCGGCGCGATGCTGGGGATCATCATCTTCGTCTTCCAAGAAGGCCACGGCCAGGGCGTGCTCGGCTTCACCAGCACCGGCTTCATCCAGTGCTTCGTGCCAATCACCGTGTTCGCGCTCGTCTACGGCCTCTCGATGGACTACGAGGTGTTTTTGATTCGCCGCATCCAGGAAGAATGGAAGCGCACCGGCGAGAACCGCCGCTCGGTCGCCGCCGGCGTCGAGCACACCGCCCGCCCGATCGCCGCCGCCGCCGCGATCATGGTGGCCGTCTTCGGCAGTTTCTCCACCGCCAATTTGCTGGAACTCAAGCAGCTCGGCTTCGCCGTCGCCATCGGCATCGCGATCGACGCCACCCTGATCCGGCTTGTGCTCGTACCGGCGCTGATGCGCGTGTTCGGTGCCTGGAACTGGTGGGTGCCCGCGCGCCTTGACGGCGTGCTGCCACACCTGGAGCCCGACGGTGCGACGGCGACGGCGCCGCCGAGCACGCGAGCCCTGGTCAGCGTTGAACGCGCGAAACGCGCCTAGGTTTCGTCGGTGGTGTGGTCACGGATCGGGATCTCTCGCTCATCGATCGCGGCATGGCGGCCCTGACGGAGAATCGTGTCATCGCGGCCGGCTTGTTCCTGGCAAGAGACGCCGTGCGCCGCCGAGGGCCGAGCCTTGCTGGCCGGTGGGGTCAGGCGACGATTTCCTGTCACGGCGTGGTGTGCGCGGCGGGTACGGCTCGCACCCTGCGCCGGCGGATGAGTGTGCGGCTGACGCCGCTGCGATCCAACCGCGACTGGGCAAATAAACGCTCACACTGGTCAGCGGGGGGGCGCGAGCGGATCACCAGTAAGTCGTGGAGCTAAGGCAAAACGGGTATCGGCGCCTTCGGTCAGCCGAGGCTTCCGGGAGATTTTGCATCGCAACGGGTACCGCGAGATCGGCGAATGTCGCGGGGATATGAATATGCGGGCACCGTGTTCGGCGGATTCCTTGCCGCGAAGTAGAGCACGTCGGGCGGCGACTCGATCAACGGATGACTTCGATCGTTCCGTTCATTGTGGTGGGGTAGTAGGTGCACTCATAGTGGATGACTCCTGGTTTTTCGACCTTCAATTCAAAGCTCTGGCCTGCGCCGATGTCCTTGGAGGCGAACTTGTATGGCCCGCCCTCGCTCGTGACGTTGCACTTGCCGGGGTCTTCGTTGGTCCACCTGATGCTCGAGCCGACTTTGACCTTGAGCACGTCGGGGTCGATCGCGATGTCGCGGTAGACGATCTGGACGATGCCGCCCTGCACCGGTTCGCCGGCGGCCGCTGTACCGAACTTGGGCGTGGTGTCCGCCTGCAGGCCGGTGTGCTGTGGCTGTGTGACGGCCTTGCCGTTGGCGATCACGACGGTGCTCGTTTTTCCGGCCACGGTCACGATCGTGGTTTCGGTCGAGCCGCCGGATCCGTTGGAGCCGCAACCAGCGAGCAACGTGAGCACAACTGCCCCGACTAACGCAAGTGGCGCATTCTTCATCTGTGGGCGTTCCTTTCCGAAATGTCGTGTTGGCGGACGGGACAACCGCTTTGCTCAGTATCCCAGCGGGAAGGCAAGGATGCCAGGTGGGATCGCCCATAATGGCTTCTCGGGGGCTGAGCAGGGACTCGAGCGAGTCCTGGTTTGCCTAGAGCCCAAATGAGGCTCCCCCGGGGGGGCTGGCTTTGTCTCCCTCTCTCTAGTGTCGGCGTCTGGGCGGACAGGGAACAGCGCTCGACGCGGTCACAGCGGTACCGTCCTGGAAGGCTATCTTTGACACGAAGCGAAAGCCATTTGAGGGGCATTTCGCGGGGAGGGAGATGCCTCGCGGGTGGTACCTCACCGTCGTGCCGCCGACCTTCTCATAGTAGGTCAGGTGTTCTGGGCCGAGGCTGAGGTTCATGCTCACGAGTGAGACGTCGGGCCCGCCCGGTGCTGCGGGGATTGGTGGCACGAAGGCGTCGAGACCCTGACCACCCCCTCCTTCGAGTAGCAGCCCCGGGAAGATTAGCTGCGCGGCGACCGGCGTCGTGGCTTCGGTGTAGAGCAGGACGCCAACATCTTCACCCACCGGAGGTCCCATCTCGGCCTCGATCCTGGCCGACTCGCTCACGGGCGATGGTCCCAGAGGAAGATCGATGTCAGCGCTCCCGAGCCCGAGGCGCGCATTTGGTGAGCAGCCGGGCCACCCCCCGGCCAGCAGAGCTGCTGGCGTGCAGACAGCGAGACCCAGGCTGCTGCCGATTAATTCTAGGGTTGCTGGGATCTGCATATCGAACCTCGTCACCGGAGCCGGTATACCCGTGGGGGCTCCCTTGACGCCAAATTTCAGTCTGATCTTCAGAGTCGTGCTTCTGCCGAGCCGGTATGGCGAGAATGCGACGCTCATGTTGACCGTGTCCGATGCCCGCGCCGGTGTTGGCCCGGAGAGACACCAAAGCATCATGACCACAGGAAGGACGGTAGCCACCTTGCGGGGCATTACACAGTGATACTGCCCTGCATGTGCGTTTTGGCATTGAACGTATGCCGGTCCACGGTGCCGCTGAATCTCAGGTTCCTGCCGGAGGCGTGTGCCCATTGGCCGGTTCCCCCAGTGACGGTCAGGTTGCCATTGAAGTAGACAGTGGCGCCCACTACGTGGCCTTTCGTGCTCGCGTGGCCGCTTACCGAGCCGCCGTGCGAAGAGTAGGCTGCGAACGTTGCTTCTCCAGAGGTGTGCGTCACGGAAGTGAAGCGGATTTCGATCGTGCCGGACTGGCTGCCGCTGAACGTGCCTCGCTCATTGAAAACGTGTCCCGGCCGACCAATAAGATGGAGATTGGATTCGATGTTGAACGTGACCGTCCTCGCCGTCACGGCCGTGGGCGCTCCGTGCCCTTCAGGTGAGCGGGCGCCGGCGCGGGAGGGAGACGCCAATCTCGCGCCGGCGGAGGGCGAGGCGCTTAGGGGGACGATGAGCAGGGCGAGCGCGAAGGCGAGGGCTATGGGCACGGATGCCGGCGACGTCCGAACGCACACGGCTCGAAGCAAACATCGAGAGCGCGCCCAGCCGTGAAACCGCTCAGCATCGCTCACCTTCGTGATGATACTCCTGTGTGGGGGACTGCGTCGGTGGCGGTGACGTCCTGAGACGCGTGGCGCCGCTGGTCGGGCGCGTGGCCGGGGGCTGGATCAGGCCAGCCGACCACCTCTAAGAGGCCGGACATAAACGATGACGAGCGGGGGCATCGTGCCCCTGTACAGTTCTCCGGGCAGGTGTCTCTTTCGGTCCGTCTCCTTGGGTCGAGGGCCAAGGCCTGTCGGCGGCACGGGCTTTGTCCTGAAGGGGGATGCCTCCCCTGATCAGCGGTGCCGACCTTCGTACGGGTTGATGAACAGCGGCTGGCTCGTCGCCTCCTCGGCCTCGGGCCATCTGAGCCGAACGTGCCTCGCCGCGGCGAAGGGCGAGACCTTCTCCTAGCCCTCCTCCAGGAGGGCCGCGCCTCCGCTTGACGAGGCGCGGCACCCTGGAGGACCCGGAGGAGAATGGAATCTCCGGGTTTGCCCGACGAGGGGGGCCGGGACTTGCCGGGAGAGGGTATCCCCGGTGCTGCAACGAGAGTACGTGCAAAAGGAGCAGCACGCACGCCCGCGAACTGCACCGTTAGCCGAGACTGGGAGCGTCGGATAAACGGTGTCGATGCATGGTAGGCGCGACGCGGAGTGCTGTCAAGATCCAGCGGCATTCTGCCCGGCATGTCGCCAAGGAAATGGCCTGTGGCGCAAACCACTAACCGTGGTCGACGCAAACCAATAAACGTGGCCGACGGATTAAGGGATGCGAGGCCGCCTCGACGCGGCATCGGACGAGCGGCGTGGGGGCGGCGCGGTGGCGGAGGCGTGCTCGAGCGTCTGGCGCAGGAAACGCTCGGCGTCCTCGGTCGTGAGGGGTCGCGCAAAGAAGAAGCCCTGTCCGGAGTCGCAGGCCTCGTCGCGAAGCAGAGCGAGCTCGGCCTGTTGCTCTATGCCCTCGGCGATGGTCTCGATGCCGAGTGCCTTGCCGAGCTGGACGAGGGTGTGGATGAGGGTCTCGCCTTCGGAGTTCTCGCCCACGCCCGTGACGAAGGATCGGTCGATCTTCAGAGAGTCGACAGGGAACTGGCGCAGATGCGCTAGGGACGAATAGCCGGTGCCGAAGTCGTCGATCGCGACGCGGACGCCCAGGTCCTTGATCGCCGTGAGGCGTCCGACCGTCTCGGCGGTATCGCGCATGAGCGTGGTCTCAGTTATCTCGAGGGTGAGCGACTCGGGCTCGAGGGTGGCCGCGGCGAGCGCGTCTTTGACGTCGGCGAGGATCCGGTCTGAGTCCAGCTGACGTGCGGACACGTTGACGGCGATGCCGACAGGGTGGCCTTCATTGCGCCACTTGGCGGCCTGCTCGCAGGCGCGGACGAGCACCCACCGGCCGATCTCGACGATCAGGCCGGTCTCCTCGAGCAGCGGGATGAAATCGTTGGGCTGGACTATTCCGCGGAGCGGACTCTCCCATCGGATGAGTGCCTCGAGTCCGGTCGGGGACATGTCCTCGAGCGAGAAGGTCGGCTGGAAGACGAGGAAGAACTCTTCGTTCTCGAGCGCTGAACGGAGGTCCATCTCCAGCTCCATCTTGCTCTGGACGGCATCGGCCATGCCGCGCTCGAAGACGACGTAGCCGTTGCGTCCGGCGAGCTTTGCCTCGTACATGGCGATGTCGGCGTCGCGCAGGAGCTCAGCGGCACTCGCGCGATCGCCGGAGGCGATGCCGATGGATGCGGTAACCGTCACGGGGGTCTGGTCTTCGCCGATCAGGATCGGCCGTTTGAGCGCGGCTAGCAGTCGCTCGGCGACGAGCTCGGGGCCGGCTTCGAGCGATATGTCGCCTGCGACGACGACGAACTCGTCGCCGCCGAGGCGCCCGACAGCATCGACGTCGCGGACGATGCCGTCGAGCCGAGCGGCGACGGACCGGAGCAGCTCGTCTCCCGCGGAATGGCCGAGGGTGTCGTTGATGCCCTTGAAGTTGTCGAGGTCTATGAAGAGGGCGGCGACGGCGGCGGTCGTGTGGCGGGCGCGCAGGAGCATCTGCTCGAGTCGGTCGACGATCAGAGTGCGGTTGGGGAGGCCGGTGAGGTCGTCGTGGGTGGCCATGAATGCGAGCTCCCGCTGGCGCCGCTCGAGCTCGAGATCGGAGGAATTGCGCTCGGCGTCGAAGGAGTCGCACATCTGGACGAGGGTGAGCCGCAGGGCGGTCTCGAGCATTCCGAGGGCGACTCCGAGGGCATCAGGCGGGATGGAGAGGCGCGCAGCGGTCTCACGGAGCACCTCGCTAGTGGCGTCGCACCAGCGCCAGCAGCGCTTGGTGACCTCGCCGAGCGGAGCGGCGCGTTGGGCGGCGAGCTGGCCGAAGATCTGCCAGACCTCGTGCCCGACCTCCATGGCGCTCTCGGGTGAGTCGCCGGCCATCCAGCACGCGACGGCGGTCGTCGAAACCTCCCCGAGCCGCTCGAATCGCTCTTCAACGAGGTCGCTGAGAGCCGGGGCCGTGGACTTGTTGCGGGCCATCGTCCGTCGCACGACCTCCGGCATCTGGGTGCGCAGTTCCTCGCCGAGGTAGCGGACGTGTTCCTGATGCCAGGTCGCCTCGAGCCCAGCGAGGTCCCGGACATCCGGCAGGAATGGCGAGCGAAAGGCCTGCATGAACATGTGGGGCGTTTCGGGCGGGCACGTGTGGGTCGTGAGCGTTGCAACCTCCTTCTCAACACAATGTTTATTTTTTTGGCCTCGCCGCACCGCATCAGCCAGCGTGTCATCAAGAAATACAGTCGGTTCTTTGTCAACAGCGACCTAGAAGGGATAGGGCTATCTCTGCTCTATGAGCGTTTATGCTTCGGCTATTGTGTCCGGCTTCGAATGTTGGGTCCGGTGTCCGGAGAGTCGCCCAGCGCCGTGGGAACGGCCCGCGTGAGGGTCGCGATGGCGAACGGGTGCGCGGCCGATAAAGCGGGAATCGCTCAAGACCGTTGTGAGATCAAATTGCCCTCGGGCTCATGAGCTATGCGACGCTCAAGCACGGCACAGCGACGCACGTGACCGGGCGTGACGAATACCCCGACCCGTACCGGTGGAGCGCCACGGAGGAGGCGATCATCGAGGCCCGGCGGGGAGTTGTACGACCGGGTGGGATCCGTAATGCCTGAGGGGTTGGGAAAGCCAAACGACGGGACCCGGACGGGGTTCGAGCAGGTAAGGACGAGTGGCTTCGAGATTCGCGAGCAACGCATCGAGGGGGAGCGTTGGCTGCTCATAGAAGGCGAGCTCGATATGCGGACGGCGGGTCGGTTATCGGCGGCTGTTCGGAGTATCGCGTCAGCGAAGCGAATCGTCCTGGATCTAGGGCGGGTGTCGTTCATTGACTCGGTTGGTTTGCGCGCGATCCTCATGAGCGATAAGGAATGCCGCGGGCGCGGCTGCGTCCTAACGTTGGCGAAGGGCCCCGAGCAGGTGCATCGCGTCTTTGAGATCTGCGGAGTAGCGGACCGCTTTGTCTTCGAGCGTGCCTAGACGGTTGGGCCTGCCATGAGGGACGAGACGCTGGAGACAATCGAGATCCCGCTTACTCGGGCCGAGCGCAACCAACTTGATCTGGCTGCGCGGCTGCACAACATGGGCCCAGCCGACTTTGTGCGCGAGCGGCTGGGGT
>DATHNH010000170.1:0-3631 GCA_035486255.1 Solirubrobacteraceae bacterium
CGTTCGCCGGTGGGGCATCGGGCGGTCCCGGCTTCGGCGGCTTTGGCAACTTCGACTTCGACGCGTCCTCGATGGGCGACATCCTCTCCAACCTGTTCAGTGGGTCGGGGGCCGCCCGCCCCGGCAGCGGATCGGCGCCCGGAGGGGGTGGCCGGCGTGCACGCTCGCGTCCGCAGCGCGGAGGAGACCTGGAGACCGAGGTGCGGATCTCCTTCGACCAATCGATCTCCGGCGCGCAGGTGCCGCTGTCGGTGCCGACTAGCAGCATCTGCACCACCTGCCACGGCACCGGCGCCAAGCCGGGTACGACTCCGAAGGTCTGCCCGCGCTGCGAAGGGCGCGGAATCGAGAGTCAGGGGCAGGGGATGTTCTCGATCACTCAGCCGTGCTCGCAGTGCGGCGGTAGCGGCACTGTGATCGAGGATCCCTGTCCCACCTGTCACGGCTCGGGGGCTTTGCGCACCGTTAAGAGATTCCGCGTGAACATTCCCGCCGGGGTCAAGGAGGGGTCGCGCATCCGTGTGCCCGGTAAGGGCGAGGAGGGCACCCGAGGGGGACCTGCCGGTGACTTGTATGTGGTCACGCATGTCGATCCTTCTCCTGCCTTCAAGCGCAAGGGGGACAATCTCGAGGTCGAGGTTCCGCTGAGTATTCCCGAGGCGCTGCTCGGCGCCGAGGTGCGTGTACCGACGCTTGATGGATCGAAGACGCTGCGTGTCAAGCCGGGCACCCAGCACGGTGCTTTGCAGCGCCTGCGCGGCGAGGGTCCTCCCAAGCTCGGCAGCAAGAGCCGCGGCGATATCCATTACCGCTTCACGCTGGACGTGCCCGAGCAGCTGAGCGAGGAGCAGCGTGCGGCTGTCGACGAGCTGTCGAAGGTAATGAACGGTAATCCGCGCGCCAAGCTGTTTACCGGTGCCGGACAATCCGGGGAGGCGGGTGACAGTCGATGACCGCGCGGCGCTTGCAGGGCTCCGGAGACGCTGGACCTCCCCGTTCCGTGCCGACGCAGATCACCCGCGTCGAGGTCGAGACCGATCGCGGCGTCTTCATGATCTCCGTCGCCGCCGAGCTTGCCGACATGCATCCGCAGACGCTGCGCATGTACGAGGCGCGCGGGCTTGTCGAGCCCAAGCGCTCGCCCAGAGGGACTCGTCTCTATTCCCAGCGCGACGTCGAGCGGCTGCGTCGCATCCACGAGATGACCGGTGAGCTCGGCCTCAACCTTGCCGGGGTGCAGCGTGTGCTGGACCTCGAGTCCGAAGTGCGGCAGATGCACGATCGGATCGAGGAGCTCGAGCTGCAGGCTCTGCGCGCCCAGGTCGAACTGGCCGAGGAGCTCGAGCAGGTGCGCCGCTCCTTTCGCGCCGAGCTCGTCCCGTTTCGAGAGTCCCGCACGGACCTTGTGCGCGCGGCGGATGCTCGTTCTCCATTTCGGGTACCGGGACAGGGGACAGGCGGATAAAAAGAATTGGGTTTGAGTTGAATTTTTCGAGATTTCACGGTTGTGGACACGTTTGCATATGCAATGGCAATTTCGTAAGAAGAGAGAACGTCCCTCCTGCTTCCCCTTCACCCTGGAGGAGCGATGACGCCTAGCGGACAAGCGTCCGGCGGGCCCGCGATGCAGGCTCCGCCCGAGGACGAGCAGAAGCCGCTCGAGCGCTTCGGCAAGGACCTCACCGAGCTGGCCGAGCAGGGCAAGCTCGATCCTGTGATCGGGCGCGACGAGGAGATTCGCCGCGTGATCCAGGTGCTCTCCCGGCGCACCAAGAACAATCCCGTGTTGATCGGTGAGCCCGGCGTCGGCAAGACGGCGATCGTCGAGGGGCTGGCCCAGCGCGTCGTCTCCGGCGACGTGCCCGAGTCCCTCCGCGAGCGACGTGTGATAGCCCTGGACATGGGCGCTTTGATCGCAGGCGCCGTGTACCGCGGCGAGTTCGAGGAGCGTCTGAAGGGCGTGCTGAAGGAAGTCTCAGAGGCACAGGGGGCCGTCATCCTGTTCCTCGACGAGCTGCACACGATCGTCGGTGCCGGTGCCGCCCAGGGCGCGGTGGACGCCGCCAACCTGCTCAAGCCGATGCTCGCACGCGGCGAGCTGCGCTGCGTTGGCGCCACCACGCTCGACGAGTACCGCAAGTACATCGAGAAGGACGCGGCGCTGGAGCGTCGCTTTCAGCCGGTGATGGTCGGCGAGCCGAGTGTGCAGGACACGATTGCGATCCTGCGCGGGCTCAAGGAGCGCTATGAGACCCACCACGGCGTACGCATCCAGGACAGCGCGCTGATCGCCGCCGCCACGCTGTCGCATCGCTACATCGCGGACCGCTTCCTGCCGGACAAGGCGATCGACCTGATCGACGAGGCCGCCTCGCGGCTGCGCATCGAGATCGACTCGGTGCCGACCGAGATCGACGAGGTGGACCGGCGCGTGATGCAGCTGGAGATCGAGTTGACGTCGCTGCGCAAGGAGAAGGACGACGCTTCGCAGGAGCGCCGCGAGGCGATCGAGGCCGAGCTGAGCGAGCTGCGCGCGCGCTCGAATGAGATGAGGACGCAGTGGGAGCGCGAGAAGCAGGCGCTCCAAGGCGTACGCGAGACCAAGGAACGCTTGGAGCAGGCGCGTGTCGAGGCCGAGCGCGCCCAGCGCGAAGCCAACCTCGAGCGCGCCGCCCAACTGGTGCATGGGGAGATTCCGAGGCTCGAGCTGGAGCTGGCGGAACTTGAAGCTGCCGAGCGTGCGCGGGACGAAGGCGATGCTGGAGCGGATGGCGCCGGCGAGGGGGTAGGCGGCCCTCAATTCCTCAAGGAGGAGGTCGACGCCGAGGACGTCGCCGAGGTGGTGGCGCGCTGGACCGGCATTCCCGTGTCGCGCCTGATGGAGGGCGAGGTCGAGAAGCTGATCCACATGGAGGAGCGCCTGCACGAACGCGTCGTCGGCCAAGACGAGGCGGTCGAGGCGGTCGCGACGGCCCTGCGTCGCTCGCGTGCGGGACTGCAGGACCCGAACCGGCCGATTGGGACGTTCCTGTTCCTCGGCCCCACCGGCGTCGGCAAGACCGAGCTGGCGCGCGCGCTTGCCGAGTTCATGTTCGACTCCCAGGACGCGATGGTGAGGATCGACATGAGCGAGTACATGGAGAAGCACTCCGTCTCGCGCCTTGTCGGAGCGCCTCCCGGGTACGTCGGCTATGAAGAGGGCGGTCAGCTGACAGAGGCGGTTCGCCGCCGGCCATATTCCGTCGTCTTGCTCGACGAGATCGAGAAGGCCCACCCGGACGTCTTCAACACCCTCTTGCAGGTGATGGACGACGGGCGTCTCACCGATGGCCAGGGCCGCACCGTGGACTTCAAGAACACAGTTTTGATCATGACCTCCAACATTCCGGTGTCGGCAACCGGAGACGACATGCGCTCCGAGCTGACTCAGTATTTCAAGCCCGAGTTCATCAACCGGCTCGACGACATCGTGCGCTTCGATCCCCTCTCGCGCGAGCAGATAGGAGAGATCGTCGATCTGCAATTGCAACACGTGATCGAGCGTGTCGCCGAGCGTGGCGTGCAGCTCGAGATCACTCCCGCGGCACGCGAGCTGCTGGGGAACATGGGCTATGACCCCACCTACGGCGCT
>DATHNH010000171.1:0-10203 GCA_035486255.1 Solirubrobacteraceae bacterium
GGGGCCGGCCTCCTGGAAGCACAGCTCGCTGACGGTGATTGCCTTCACCGCAACGATCGAGCGACCGGGATCGATGGAGAGCACCCGATCGACAAGCGTCATCGGGTGCCCGTGGGGTAGCAGGCGCCGAATGTCAGCGCACTCAAGCATCGTCGAGGAGCTCCGCCCTGACGTCGATCTTTATCCGAGCGGAGTCGGTGCCGTCAAGGCGTCTGCAACTCGCGTCCACGAGCCACTCACCCGGGGTCTGTAGCGCCCGCACCGAGGAGTCCACGGTGAGCACATCCTCAGCGCATAGCGGGGCGGTGAAGCGCATGGAGTGCACACGTACGATGCGCACGGGCTCGCCGAGCGCGGTCGCGGCCGCCTGCACGACCGTCTCGAGGACGAATACCCCTGGGTAGATTGCGAAGCCGGGGAAATGGCCGGCCATATAAGGGTCGGCCGCGTCGATCATCTTTGCCGCCCTGAGTGTCAGCAACCCGCTGGGATCGACCACGTCCTTGACCCATTCGACGGCGTGCAGCGGAGCCGCCGACAGAGCGGCGGAACGAGGGCTCGATGAGATGTCTCTTTCGACCATGGCTACATGCAAACGAATCACCGAGCTTCTAGCATCGTCACCCTCCATGACGCAAGACACGTGCATGAAGTTCGGCGTGCTCCAGTTCTTCAGCTGGCCCCGGCGCCGAGTTCCGCTCGAGGCGATCTTCGATCGTGCGATGCGACGAATCGAGATCATGGATGACAGCGGCTACGACGCGGTCTGGCTTGCCGAGCACCACTTCACCGGATACAGCGTCTGTCCATCGGTGCACATGATGGGCACGCTCGTCGCCAACCGCACGACGCGACTCAGGATCGGTACCGGTGTCTCGCTGGCAGCTTTTTACCACCCGCTCCGATTGGCCGAGGAGGTGGCCCTGCTCGACCTTCTCAGTGGCGGAAGAGTGAATTGGGGAGCCGGACGAGGATTCGATCCGGTCGAATTCTCTTTGTTTGACGTACCGGTCGAGAAAAGTGGCGAGCTCTTCCACGAAGCAGTCGAAATAGTGCAAGCGGCATGGATCAGCCCGCGACTCGACTGGGCCGGCAAGCATTGGTCCTTCGAAGACGTCGAGGTGCTCCCAAAGCCTGTCCAGCGGCCACATCCCCCGATTTGGCTGGCCGCGGGCTCGGAGGGCTCGATCAAGTGGGCGGGGAAGCGCGGATACTCGATTCTGCTCGGTCCCCACTCCACATTCGCGGAGAACGCCGCACATCGCGAGCTCTACCGGACCGAGCTCGAAGCCGGCGGTCACTCGATCGTCGACCGTGACGTCCCGATGGCACGGATGATCGCTGTCGCGGACAGCGATGAGCAGGCACGCAGAATCGCACGCGACGGCGCCGGTTGGATCGCCGGCGCCTACATCAACAAGTCGAAGGTCACCCGCCCGAACGCCGCGGCGCAGAAGTTCATGCTGATGGAGCGTGAGCGACTTCTGGACCGCTATGTCGAGGAGGTCGTCATCCACGGAACTCCTGAGCGGGTCGCCGACGAGCTCGAGCGACTACGCGAGGAAATGCATCTCGAGTACCTCATGTGCGTGCCTCTCAGTCACGCCTCTTTCATGGCGTTCACAGAGAGAGTCCTCCCCCGCTTTCTCTAGCCAACCCGTATGCAGACGGCCTTCGTCTCCGTATAGAGGTCGAGCGCCGCTCGACCCAGGTCGCGTCCCCAGCCGGATTGGCGGACGCCGCCGAAAGGCAACGCAGGGTCGACGACGTTATAGGTATTGACCCAGACGGTGCCCGCTCGAATGCGCATAGCAAGCGCATGCACCGTGGCCAGCTCACGAGTCCACACGCCCGCCGCGAGACCATAGGCCGTGTCGTTGGCCTTGGCGATCACCTCCTCCACCTCGCCAAATGGCTCAGCGACGACGACCGGCCCGAAAATCTCCTCTCGTACGACCCGCATGTCCGGCTCGACGTCGAGCAGCACCGTCGGCTCATAGAAGAACCCCGGACCTTCGCGACAGCGCCCGCCCGTCACTGGTCGTGCACCCGCCTCGACTCCCGACCTCACCAGCCCAGAGACTCTGTCCCTCTGTGCTTCGGATACCAGTGGCCCCATGCGCGTGTGTGGGTCGATGCCGGGACCCAATCGAATGCGCTCCGCGGCGGCGATGACACCGGCGATGACCTCGTCAAAGACCGACTCGTGAACGAACAGGCGTGAGCCGGCGGCGCACACGCAACCCTGGTTGAAGAAGATCGCGCTCGCCGCTCCGGGAATCGCGGACGCGAGGTCGGCGTCGGAAAAAATGATGTTCGGCGACTTGCCGCCAAGCTCGAGAGAGACCTTCTTGAGATTTCCGAGCGCAGACCCGACCACGCGTCGGCCGGTCTCGACCGAGCCGGTGAAGGCGACCTTGTCGACGTCGGGGTGTGCCGCGAGGGCCGCGCCGGCAGTCTCGCCAAAGCCGGTGACGACATTCAGCGCACCTGCCGGCAAACCGGCCTCCAGTCCAAGCTCCGCAAGTCGCAGCGCCGACAAGGGCGTCTCCTCGGCCGGCTTCAGCACGACGGTATTTCCGCACGCGAGCGCGGCACCTACCTTCCAAGCGACAAACAGCGCCGGAGCGTTCCATGGCACTATCACTCCCACCACGCCGACTGGCTCACACAGCGTGTAGCTTTGATAGCTACCGGGAGTCGAGATGGGAATCGTGGCACCTTCGATCTTCGTCGGCCATCCTGCCCAATAGCGCAGCATCTGTGCCGCGGCCGGCAAGTCGATCCCGCGGGCGCTGAGTAGCGGCTTACCGCTGTCGAGCGTGTCGAGCAGCGCCAGTTCGTCGGCATGCTGCTCGACGAGCTCGGACATCCGCCACAACACCCGCGAGCGGCGATCGGGCGATGCTCCCGCCCAGCCCGCCCGCGCCTGTCGCGCCGCGCCGACCGCCGCATCGATGTCCGCGGCATCGCCGGCGGGAACCTCGGCGAGAGGCTCGCAGGTGGCCGGGTCGATGTCGATCAAGCTCTCACCCGAGCCGGCCTGCACCCAGTCTTCACCTATGAGCATGCGCATCGGCCCACTGAGCCATTGCGGGTGACTCGAGACTGTAGTGATCGCCATCGCTTTCCTTTGGCTCGTCGGTAGGGTGAAACGCGACTATAAACACAGACCCCATGACATTCGCAAGCCGTTGATGTTCGATCCCCAAGAGCTCTACGAGCTGGCCGAGCGCCAGCATTGGCAGGCGCACGCGATCGATCTGCGACGCGATCGCGAGGACTGGAAAGCGCTCCCGCGCGCGTACCGCGAGCGGCTCATCTGGCACATCGCCTCCTTCTTCGCGGGCGAGGAGCGGGTGATGGTCGAGCTCAGCTCGCTCCTCGCCGCCCAGGAGAGCCCTGGCGAAGCTGCTTTCCTTGCGACACAGCAGCTCGACGAGGCTCGACACGCGCAGCATTTCGACCGCTTCTACGAGCAGGTACTCGGCATCGACAGCAGTTTCGATGACCGGCTGGAGAAGGCTCGCTGCGAGCTTGGCCCGGCGCTGGTGACGTTGATGGACGAACGTCTCGGCAACGTCAGTCGACAGCTGGCCTCGGATCCGGGCGACAGCACGGCAAAGGTCGATTTCGTGACTCTCTATCACATGATCATCGAGGGTATGCTCGCTGTGACCGGCCAGCGCATGTTGTTCGAGTTCCTGGAGCGCCGCGACATCCTGCCCGGCTGGAGGGAGGGCTTGCGCCTGATCGCCCGTGACGAGTATCGACACGTCGCCTACGGCACCTGGCTGCTGCACGAGAAGGCCGCCAATCCGGCGCTGCGCAAGCGCATAGCCGAACAGCTGGATGAGCTCATTCCGCTGGCCGCCGACGTACTGGTACCGCCGGGCGCGCGTCCCAAGTGGTTTCGCCCGCTGGACTGGACCGGCGTCGAGGTTTACACATTCGCGTTCGGTGCGCTGGCTCGCCGGATAAAGATCGTGGGCATCGATCTGCCCGCGGACAGCGCCGCGCTGGTGAACGCGATGAAGACGGCCTCCGCGCCCGCTTAGAAGCTGTTTCAAATAGGCGCTGCGTCATGGGGAAACAGGTTCTTGACCTCCACCCGCCGGCACCGACGCGCGCTCGATCAACGTTGCGCGCAGACGCTGCTTGTCGACCTTGCCGAGGCTCGTGCGCTCGAGAGCGTCGACCAGCTCGAGCCGGTCGGGGAACTTGAAGTCGGCCATGCCCTGAGCGGCGAGGTACAGACGCAGATCGGGAAGCGTGGGCGGCTCGCCCTCGGCCACCACGAACGCGCAGGACCGCTCGACGAGAATCGGATCTGGCATTGCCACTATCGCCACATCGCGGACAGCCGGGTGAGCTCGGAGACGCTCCTCGACCTCGCCGGCCGAGACCTTCTCACCACCGCGATTGACGACGTCCTTGATCCGGCCGGTCACCATCAGGTCCCCTGCCGCGGTGAGCCTCACAGTGTCTCCGGTGTGCAGGAAGCCGTCGGCGGTGAATGCGATCCGGTTGTACTCCGGTGCACGGTAGTAGCCGCGGAGCGTCATCGGTCCACGCACCAGCAGCTCGCCTTCCTCACCGGGCGCCACGGTCCGTGCGTGCTCGTCGACGATCCTCAGTTCGTCATCGGGGCAGATCGGCCTGCCCTGAGTGTTGGCCACCGTATCGATGGCCTCGCCGGGTCGCGTGCAGCACAGTACGCCCTCGGCCATGCCGAACCAATGCGTGAGCGTGCAGCCGAGGCGCTGCTGGGCGCTCGAGGCCAGCTCCGGATCGAGCTTGGCACCGCCGACCTCGATGATCAGGCTCGACAGGTTCACCTCGAACAGGTCGACCGCCTCACTCCAGAGCAGGACGAAGGTCGGCATGAGCGTCGTCAGGGTTACACCCTCGGCCGCGATCAGCGGAAGTGTCTCCTCCGGACTTGGGCTCTCGGCCATGACGACGCGCCCACCCACGGCCAGTGTCCCGAGCACACCGGGACAGCCAAGCGCCGCGTTGTGTGCGGCCGGGAGAGCCGCCAGGTAAACCGTGTGGGCATCCGCGCCGACTACCTCGGCGGTACAGCGAAGCTGATAGGCATAGTCGTCATGGGTGCGTGGAATGAGCTTCGGCATTCCCGTGGTACCACCGGAAAGCAGGAAGAACGCAACCTCCCGGGGATCGGGCGGCTCGAGCTCGAGCGGCTCGGCGTCCACGCTGGCCAGGCTGCGCAACGGCCCGGGCTCGCCCTCTGTCAACCCATACCGGAGGCTCGGTACCGCAGAGATGGCCTCACTCGCCAGCGCGCGAAAGTCAAAGCCCTGGTGCACACTTGGAACAATCAGAGCGACTGCCTCGGTCTCTCGCGCAAGGTACTCGATCTCGGTACGCCGATGGGCGGGCAGCGCGTAGACGGGCATCGCACCAAGGCGGAACAACGCGACCGAAGTGGTCACGAAATCGAACCCGTTGGGCAACACGACCACCACACGATCTCCGGCACGGATACCCATGCCGTGCAGACCGGCGGCAAGTCGCTCTGCGCGAAGATCCAGCTCGCCGTATGTGCGGCTGCCCGCAACCGTGACCACAGCCGTGCGCTCGGGGCTGACTCGAGGCCTGCGCAGCAGGTCGCCGAGCCGCTCCCCGCGCCAGTATCCGAAGCGCCGGTAGCGCTCGACGAACTCCGCGGGCCAATCGACACAACCTGTAAGCACGCAAACTCCCTTGTCTTGGAAGTCGCAAGCATCCCGTCATCGGTAGATAAACGCCAGTTGGTACCCAAAAGGCTCCTGGATACGCTGTGAATTTAGAACGTGTTTCAAAATAGGCGCCGTCCCGGGACGCTCAGGACGTGCCGATCTGTTTGAAAACACGTTCTCAGGACTCAATTCTGAGCCAGATACCGCCTCGGAGCCGATTTCACATGGGCACAGCGACATCGAACGAAACGCTCCCGAAGGATGTGCGTCGCTGGCTTGCACTCGGCGTACTCCTGCTGGCCGCGTGTATGAATTTGATCGATGTCACCATCGTGAACATCGCCATCCCGACGATCCGCAGAGCCCTGCACGCCGGTAGCACGGAGCTCGAGTGGATCGTCGCGGCGTACTCGCTCGCATTCGCGTTGGGGCTGATAACGGGCGGACGACTGGGCGACATCCATGGCCGCCGCAAGGTGTTCGTCATCGGCGTCGCAGGCTTTACCGCGGCATCCACGGTGTGTGGCATCACGCCCAACGCCGAAGTGCTGATCGCGGGACGCGCGGCCCAAGGCGCTTTTGCGGCCTTGATGGTTCCACAGGTTCTGGCCACCATCCAGGTGCTCTTTCCAGGGCCCGAGCGCATGAAGGCCTTCGGGCTGTGGGGAACGACGCTCGGTCTTGCCACCGTGGGCAGCCCGCTGCTCGGTGCGGTGCTCGTCCAAGGCAATCTCCTTGGGCTGGACTGGCGGCCGATCTTCCTGGTCAATCTTCCGATCGGGGTGATCACGCTGCTCGGCGCGCTTGCGTGGGTTCCGCAATCGCGATCTGAGCGGCCGTTGCGCCTCGACCTCGGCGGCGTGGGGCTGGTGAGCGTCGCACTGCTGCTGCTCATGTACCCGTTGGTGCAGGGACAGACGCTCGGCTGGCCCACGTGGACATTCGTTGCGCTGGCGAGCTCGATCCCGGCGTTCGGGATGTTTGTCGCCCACCAGCGCCGCAAGGCCATCCACGGCTCGCCCCTCGTGCCCTTGGCACTCTTCCGCCGGCCCGGCTTCCTGGGTGGGACCCTTCTCGGTCTTGTGTTCTTCTCTGGCATCGTGGGCTTTTCGCTCGTTCTCGTGCTCACGTTGCAAGACGGTCTCGACTTCTCCCCGATTCACTCCGCGCTCACTGTGGTGCCATTTTCGATCGCCATCGCGCTCGCCTCGTTTGTCTCGATCCAGCTGATGCCACGCCTCGGGCGACGACTCATCCTGATCGGGGTCCTCGAGATGCTCATCGGCACCGCGGCGGCGAAGATCACCGTCGACACGGCCGGCTCTGCCATCAATACCTGGACATTGCTTCCAAGCATGCTCATCTCCGGATTGGCGCTTGGGACGATCGCGCCAACGCTCGTGAGCATCGCTCTCGCAGAGATACCGACCGACGATGCCGGTGCTGCATCGGGAATCGTCAATTCTGCCAATCAGGTGGGAGCCGCAATCGGGGTGGCACTCGTCGGCGCGATCTTCTTCGGGCAGCTGCCGAGCAACCTCCCCGAACACTCAGCTGCCCTGTACACCAAGGCGCTCGGCAACACGTTGTGGTTCAACCTCGGGGTCTTTACGCTGTGCCTCGCGTTGGTGGCGCTGCTCCCCAAGCGTCGCTCCGCGCCGGCGGCTCAGCCGGCAGAGATGGTGCAGGTCTCTGAGCCGCCACTGTCGCCACGGCCGGTCGCCGTCACATCTCCCGTCGTCGAGGAGTCAATCGGCTAAGTGCGCTTCGACCACGTCATCGTCGGGGCGGGAACGACAGGCTGTGTGCTCGCGGCACGCCTTTCCGAGGATGCGCGACACAAGGTCCTGCTACTCGAGGCGGGACCTGACTATCCCCTCAAGGAGCAACTGCCACAAGCGCTTCGCGACTCCTACGGCATGCCAGGCAAAGCCTGGGACTGGGGACTCGACGCGGAGATCGCCGGTAGACGAATCCCATTCGTCGCCGGCAAGGTCGTCGGGGGCACTTCTCAAGTCAACGCTGCCGGCGCCTGGAGGCCGCTCGCCTCAGACTTCGACTCTTGGGCAGGACGTGGATTGCCCGAGTGGTCGTGGGACAACGTCGTCGAGTTCTTCAAGCTTGTGGAGACCGACTGCGATTTCGGTGACCGCGCCTTCCACGGCGACAGCGGACCGCTGCCGATCGAACGGTGGCGTGACGACGAGCTGCTGCCACCTATACGTGCCTGGCTCGAGGCGGTCACCGCGGCCGGGCACCCCTTCTGCGAGGACATGAACGCCCCCGACTCTACGGGCGTCGGCGTCAACCCTCAGAGTCGGCGCGGCCGTCTGCGGATTTCGGCGGCGGACGCCTATCTTGGTCCGGCGCGCGGTCGCGGAAGCCTGGCGATACGTCCATGCACGACCGTCGAGCGGATCGTGCTCGACGCCGATCGCGCGATCGGCGTCATCGCAGACGGAGGGCTGATCGAAGCCGGCCAGATAACCGTCTGCGCCGGAGTGCCCTTGAGCGCCGCCTTGCTGCTGCGCTCGGGCATCGGTCCAGCACAGGAGCTCCGCGCGGTAGGTGTCGAGCCAAGGGTCGATCTTCCCGGAGTCGGTAGCAGGGTGATGGACCAGCCGGCGGTCGTGATCATGGCCGTGCCCACCGACGGCGACGGAAGCAGCGCAGCCGCCACACCGTTCCTGCAGCTTGCCGCGCGCCTGACCAACTTCCCGGGATTCGCACGCGACGACGCCTTCTACATGTGTCTCTTTGCCTCGATGCCCGTCGAGGCGCCGCTGCTGCCGCTCGTGCGCACCCGGCGTGCGCATTGGCTCATCCTCGCCGACCTCGCACCTGAGTCGACCGGCAAGATCACGCTGCGCAGCGCCAACCCGAGCGACCCCCCGAACTGCGATCTCGGGCTCTACACCGCCGGAGAGGACCTGCCGCGCATGCGCAGCGGCTTTCGGGCGATGTGGGAGATCGCCCAGCATCCGTCGTTTACGGCGACAATCGATCGATTCGCCTTGATCGCAGAGAGGATGATCGCCGACGACGCCAGGCTGGACGATCTGCTGCGCAAGCGGACGATCTCGCGTCAACCGTGGGGCGGTTGCCCGATGGGCCCTGCGACAGAGTCAGGCGCGGTCGTCGACACGGACTGCCGTGTTCACGGCATCGAACATCTGCGGGTGGTCGATGCGTCCGTTGTCCCCGTACCACTGCGCGCCGGCGGCGCGCTCACCTGCATGATGCTCGGCGAGCGCATCGCCGCGCGCATTCGCGACGACGCCTGAGCGTCTGCTCATAGGGCAGCCTTTGGTTGCCGGTGGGGTCGGTCTCAGCGCACATCGGCATGGCAGACCGCCTCGAGGTTGTTGCCGTCGGGGTCGAGCACGAACGCTCCGTAGTAGGTCGGGTGGTAATGCGTCCGCGGACCGGGAGCGCCGTTGTCGGCAGCACCCGCCGCCAACGCCGCTGCATGAAAAGCCTCTACCGCCGCGCGGCTGCCGGCTCGCAGTGCGACGTGTGCCGACGTCGGCAACTCGCTTGCGGGCACCGGCGCAATCCAAAGCTCTGGGCGCTCCCGACCAAACGCCAGCCCGAGCGGGCCAAGCTCCATCATCAGCGTATATCCCAGCGGCTCGAGCGCGCACAGGTAAAACGACTTGCTGCGCCCAAGATCGCCGACAAACAACTTGACGTGATCGATCACTCTACTCACGCTCCATTGAGGCAAGCTCCGCCTTTGCCATCAACGCACGCGGCGCGCGAGTCGACCACGCATCCTCGATCACGCCGGCGACCTCCTCCCAACCGACCTCACGGTCCAGGCGCAGCCCTATCCAACCCAGGTAGCCGACGTATGCCGGCACATAGTAGGAGTCGGGCGCGGCGCTCACCAACATCTCCTGCGCACCCTGGGGCGCGGCACACCAGATCCCGAGCCGCCCATCTCCGTGATGGTCGTCGTGAAAGGAAAGGAACATGCGCCTCTTGGCAACGAAGAAGGACGGGGCGCCGTTGCTGGGGCGCTCGACCACCTCAGGCAACGCGAGGCACAGCTGACGTACGCATATCAGAGCAAACTCGCGCGTTGTAGCCACGCCGCGCAACTATAACCGTGCGTCGGCCGAGACCAAATGATGCAAGAGACTCGGCGATGTAACCTCGATCGGAGAGTATCGCCATGGCCAGCGTCGCCCCAGCGCCGTACGAGCAGCTCGTCTCCAGCGAGACACTGACACATGTCAGGGAGCTCGCGCCGTGGCTGTCCAAACGCTCCGCCGCGATCGAGCGTGAGCACGAGCTCCCGCTCGACGTGCTTGCAGCGGTAACCGAGGCCGGCTGCCTGCGTATGGCCGTACCCGCGGAGTACGGCGGCGCCGACCTCACGCTGCCGCAGGCCATAGCCGTCGTCGAAGAGCTGACCCGCGCGGACGGAAGCCTCGGCTGGCTGATCGGTCAGGTCACTCTCGCACACGTGGTCTTCGGCTACCTTCCCCTCCGCACC
>DATHNH010000172.1:0-2387 GCA_035486255.1 Solirubrobacteraceae bacterium
CGAACGAGCGCTTCCCTTGGATCGAGCAGGTCGAGGCCAACTGGGAGACGATCCGCGAAGAGCTGGAGTGCGTACTCGCCGACCACGAGGCACTGCCCAATTTCCAGGACATCTCCAAGGATCAGATCGAGATCACCGACGATGACGACTGGAAGACTTACTTCCTCTACGGCTACGGGTTCGCGGCGAAGCTCGGCGTCGAGACATGTCCGAAGACAGCGGCCATGATGCGCCAGATCCCGGGGATGACGACCGCGATGTTCTCGATCCTCTCTCCGCACAAGCACATCCTCGATCACCGCGGCCCCTACAAGGGTGTGCTGCGCTACCACCTCGGGTTGATCGTGCCGCGCGAAGCCGAGCGGTGCAGGATCAGGGTGGGCGATGACATCCGCCACTGGGAGGAGGGCCACAGCCTGATGTTCGACGACACGTTCAATCACGAGGTGTGGAATGACACGGGCGAGACACGAGTGGTGCTGTTCGTGGACGTATTGCGCCCGCTGCCATCCCCCTGGTCACAGCTCAACAGGTTGATCGTCAAAGCGATCGGCTACTCCCCGTTCGTGCTCGACGCCAAGCGCAACCAGGAAGCTTGGGAAAATCGCTTCCTTGCGCACAAGGAGACCGCTGTCAATCCGACTCCCCGCGCACAGTCACTTCCGTGACCTCGGGATGCTCGGCGCGTACGCTCCGTGCCAGCGCCTCTATGTCGGCTCGCGTGAGGTCCGCCCCGAGACGTAGGACCAACTGCGTGCCCATGGGCAGCGACGCCTGATCCGCCGATAGGCCACCGTCAGGCTCGATGTGCACGACCACGTCGCTGCCCGGCAGCTCGCGCTCGATGGCAAGCTCGACCGCACTGGCGATCGTATGCCCATAGCTGAGATCCGCGTCACTCGGTACACCCACGACGATGTCGGCGAAGTGACGACCGGCCACCTCGCGCATGCGCAGCCGGCGCAGACTGACAATCCCGGGGATCGCTTCGATCGCATCACGTGCCTTGCGCTCGGCGACGTCGTCGGAGGCGGTATCCATCAGCACGTGGACGCTGCGGCGCATCAGTCGAGCGGCCGAGAAGAGGGCTAGACCCGCGACGAGCAGCGCAGCGATCGAGTCGGCGTTGGGGTAGCCGGCACGCACGAGCAGCAGGCCCAGGAGCACCGCCACCGACCCTACGAGGTCGAGCGTGAAGTGCAGCGCGTTGGCACTGAGAGCGGCACTCGAGTAGCGGTGGGCACCCTGATGGGAGGCATAAGAGCGGGTTGCATCGATCGCGATCACGATCAGCAGGACGGCGAACGTGTACCACTGGGTTTCCACGCGCGGCCCGTGACCGGTGAGCCGGTAGACCGACTCGATCGCGATCGCGATCGATGCACCAACCAGGATCGCGCCCTCACCAAGCGCAGAGAGGTGTTCGGCCTTGCCATGCCCGTAAGGGTGCTCGCGGTCGGCCGGGCGCCGGGCGACCCTGACAGCGAACAGGGTGAGCATCGCCGCCGCCAGATCCGTGGCGGAGTGGATCGCCTCGGCGAGCACACCAAGACTGTGCGAGAGCAGCCCGACTACGAGCTTGATCACGACAAGCGTGGCGGCGGCGATCACCGAGATCAGCGCGGTGCGCTGAGGAGATGGTGAGTGATCTGCAGCCGTCATCAAGAGGCGAGGGTAGCCGCCCACTCGACGGCGGCGAGCGCTCAGATGCTCGAGACGTCGAGGCCTGTGTCGTGCAGCCAGCTATTTGTCTGGGCGTTGAGGATCGTGAACTCACCGCTTACGATCAGCAACCCAAGTGCGATCATTACCGCCCCGCCGATCCCCACGATCACGGGAAAGTGGCGTTTGACGATCTGGAGCGCGTCGCTCATGCGCTCGAACGCGAGCGCGATCAGCAGGAACGGGATCGCAAGACCAACGGAGTAGAAGGCGAGCAGGATCGCGCCGTGCGCGGCGGATTCGGATACCGCCGCCTGCGTTAGGATCGCCGCGAGCGTGATGCTCGTGCAAGGCGTCCAGGCGATCGCGAAGGCGGCGCCGGCGAGCAGCGGGCCGCCACGCCCCGCCAGGCGCATCAGCGACTCGGAGTGCCACTGGAAATTGAGCGCGTCGATGAACGGGGTGGCCAGGAAGGCAATGCCCATCAGGATGATCAGTACCCCGCCGGCGGTTCGCAGTGCTTCTATGTGGGTGCTCAAAAGCGAGCCGATCTGCGTTGCGGTGAGCCCGAGCAGAATGAAGATCAGCGAAAAGCTGGCGATGAATAGCAGGCTCGGCACGAGCACGCGCCTGGCCCCCGCGTGCTGGATATCAGCCGGCGCGACGCCGATCACGGTCGAGAGGTAGCCGGGCACGAGCGGCAGCACGCACGGCGAGAGGAACGA
>DATHNH010000173.1:0-7337 GCA_035486255.1 Solirubrobacteraceae bacterium
CGACCGCAAAGCGCGCATAACGGTCCACCAGTCGCGCTGGCACCAGCGCGCGCACCAGTACCCCCTCCGGCGTGTCCTGGCGGCGCAGATCACCGGCGATGTCGTGCAGCTCGGCGAGTCTTCCGCCCTGCGAATAGGGCACGAGCAGCTCCATCGGACGCAGCATGTGGCGCAGCTCTCGCTCGATCCGCTCTTCCAGCTCGGGCAGTCCGGCGCCGGACGTGCCGCTGACGAGCACCGCGTCGGGGTGGCGCAGACGCAGTTCCTCGCGTGCCTCGATACCGAGCAGGTCGATCTTGTTGAGCACCAGCACACGCGGGCGCTCGCCGGCCCCGATCTCCTCCAGCACCTGCTCGACTGCCTTGCGCATCGCGATCTGGTCGTGCTCGGGCGCCGATGCGTCCAGCACGTGTAGGAGCAAGTCAGCCATACGTGTCTCCTGCAGGGTGGCGCCGAAGGCGTCCACGACCTGATGGGGAAGCTTGCGGATGAAGCCGACCGTGTCGGTCAGCAGGTGGGCGCGTCCGTCGATGCGCAGCATGCGCGTGCTCGGATCAAGCGTGTGGAACAAGCGATCGCGCACACTCACCTCGGCGCCCGTGAGCGCGTTCAGCAGCGTGCTCTTGCCGGCGTTCGTGTAGCCGGCCAACGCGATGTTCGGTAGCGCCGCTCGCTCGCGCTCGGCTCGCATCACCGAGCGCGAGCCCTTCACATGCTCCAAGCGACGGCGCAGCGCGGCGATCCGGTTGCGCGCCAGCCGCCGGTCGGTCTCGATCTGGGTCTCCCCCGGTCCGCGCGTGCCGATCCCGCCGCCGAGTCGCTCGAGGTGGGTCCACAGTCCGCGCATGCGCGCGAGGTTGTACTCGAGCTGTGCCAGCTCCACCTGCAGCTTGCCCTCGGCGCTCGAGGCGTGCGTGGCGAAGATGTCGAGGATCACGGTCGTGCGGTCGACGACGGGCATGCCGAGCGCCTGCTCCAGGTTGCGCTCCTGGCGCGCGCTCAGCTCGTCGTCGCAGGCGATTACGTTTGCGTCGCAAGCAAGCGCCGCGTGCTTGGCTTCGGCGACCTTGCCCGGTCCCAGGTAGGTGTTCGGGTGTGGCTGCTCCCTGCGCTGGATCATCTCCCCCACGACGACCACGCCGGCGGTGCGCAGCAGCTCTCCCAGCTCGTCGAGATCGTCCTCGTCGGGGAGCGCGGCGATGCAGAATGCTCGTTGGCTTGCACGCCTCTCGGGTTGGCTCATCCAATTCGAGTGTAGGGCCCGCGCGACCCTGGCGCGAGCGGAATTCGTCCCTCCCTCGTGCGAACCGACGAATCGGCGCCGGCTCACGAGCTCCGCAGTCGGCTCCTCGCGCGAGCTCCCCGCTCAGCTCCCGAGCGCCGCCAAACGCTGCACGGCCTCGGCCAGGCGCTCGTCGGGCGTTGTGAGGGCGATGCGAAACCAGCCCTCGCCACTCGGCCCATAGGCGCTACCGGGCGAGATCACGACCGCCGCTTGCTCGAGCACGTGCTCGCAGTAGGCCACAGAGCTCGCAAAGCCCTCGGGGATAGGAGCCCACACGTAGATCGTGCCCTTGGGTGGGCTCACGTGCACCCCCGCCATGGCCAGCGCATCGCACACGAGGTCGCGGCGAATGCGATACAGCTCGTTCATCGACGCCACCTCGGCATCGGTGTCCGGCGAGAGCGCCGCGATGCCCGCGAGCTGCACCGCCTCGAACAGGCCGGAGTCGATGTTCGTCTTCAGGCGCCAGTAGTGCTCGATCACCTCGGCGTTGCCGAGGATCGCCGCGCAACGCCAGCCGGTCATGTTGTAGCCCTTGGAGAGCGAGAAGACCTCGATGCCCACCTCCTTGGCGCCGGGCGTTTGCAGGAACGAGGGCGCGCGATAACCGTCGTAGGTGGTCTCGCTGTAGGCGTTGTCGTGCACCACCAGGATGTCGTAGGTCTTGGCGAAATCCACCACCAACTCGAAGAATCCCCGGGGCACGATCGCGCCGGTGGGATTGTTGGGGTAGTTCAGGAACATCAGCTTGGCGCGACTGGCGGTCCGTTCGTCGATCGTGTCGAGGTCGGGGACGAATCCGAGCGCGGGCACGAGCGGCATCACCACCGGCTCGCCGCCGGCCATCAGCGGACCGCCCGTATACACCGGGTAGCCGGGGTCGGAGGCGAGCGCCACGTCGCCCTGGTCCAAGAAGGCGAGGTTGAGATTGAAGATCGCCTCCTTCGCGCCGATCGCGGGAATGACCTCGCGGTCGGGGTCGAGCACCACGTCGAAGCGGCGCGCATAGAAGTCGCTGAGCGCTTGGCGGAAGTCGGCGCGCCCGCGGTTGGATGGGTAGCGGTGTGTCTCGGGCTCGGTCACCGCCTCCTGCATGGCCTCCACGATCAGCGCCGGTGTGGGCCTGTCGGGATCGCCGATCCCCAGGCTGATGACGTCGACACCGGCGGCCTGCTTGGCGGCGATCTTGCGCTCCAGTTCTGCGAACAGGTACGGCGGTATGCGGCTCAGGCGCTCACTCGGTCTCATGCAGCTCCTCGATGAAATCCTCGCTGAGCGCTCCCGCGAACACGGGCCTCGCCCAGCCTGTCAGGTTGACGTGCAGATCCTCTCCGACCTCGACGATCAGCTCCCCACCTTCTAGCAGCACGGTGGGACAGGCAGACCCTCCGTGCAGGTGGTGAGCCACGGCTGCTCCCGTGGCGCCTGTGCCGGAGGAGAGCGTCTCCCCCACACCGCGCTCGAAGATGCGCGCGCGGATCCTGTCGGGCTCCACCTGCGTGTACCACGACACGTTCGTGCGGTTGGGGAACAGTGCATGCGCTTCGATCGCGGGACCGATGCTCGCTAGGTCCAGAGCGTTCAAAGTCGCCGAGTCCGCGACGTGGATGGCGCACTGCGGGTTGCCGATCGACACGTGCTGAAAGCTCCACGCGTGTCCGTCGGCGACGAGCTTGCCGCGACCGTCTCCGGGGCCGTCCGGGAAGTCCTTGGATGTGAGGCTCGCTCGGCCCATGTCAACGCGACAGGTGTCCGGACCGGTGATCCTCGGGCGTATCTCGCCCGCGACAGTCCGAATCGAGAAGACATCCTGGTCGGTCCAGCCGCGCCGGCGCAGGTACAGGATCGCCTCGCGCGCGCCGTTGCCGGAAAGCTCTGCCTCCGAGCCGTCGGGATTGTAGATACGTAGGTTCGCCACGAAGCGGCGATCCTCGCAGGGCGCCAGCAGCAGGATGCCGTCGGCGAACACGCCAAAGTGTCCTTCGCACAGCTTGCGAATGCGTCCGGGCGTCAGATCGAACGGCAGCTCTGTCTGCTCCACGATCATGTAGTCGTTGCCGAGGGCCTGCCACTTCTCGAATCTCATGCCTCGTGCCCCGGTGGACTTACGCGACCCACGATCTGGATGGCCGAGGCTGGTCGCGTCTGTAGAGCGCCGATCGCCATCAGGCGCGAGAGTCTAGGTGCTCGACCCATCGGACCCGGACTCCAGCCGATCCAACGCGAGGGCGATGTCCGCCGCCGCGTTCTCGGTCGAACGCTCGCTCAGGTCGAGCAGCTGTATTCCGGCGAGCTTGCGCATCCACGTGAGCTGGCGGCGAGCGTAGTTGCGGGTGTGGCGCTTCATCGCCTCCACGTCGCCTGAGAGCAACTGCTCGAAGCCGAGTGCCTTGCGCGCCGTAATGCTCGCACCGGCGGCATGCGCCCTCGACACCTGCTCGAGCGCGCCCTGCGCGAGCATCGCGTCCACGCGCGCGTCGATGCGCGCGTACAGGGCCTCTCGCTCCATCGTCAGTCCCATCAACAGGCTCGGCTGGCGCATGTCCTCCGTCCACAGCTGCGACGGCCCGCTGGGTGGCTCCAGCTCGCCGACCTCGAGCAACTCGAGCGAGCGCACGATCCGCCGCTGATCGTTCGGGTCGATGTCCTCGGCGGCCCATGGCGCACGCTGGGCGAGCCGCGCGTGCAAGGCCGGCGCACCGTCGCGTTCAAGCTCTGCCGTCCAGCGCTCGCGAATCCCCTCTGGTGGGGGAGGGCGCAGGTCGAGATCGCAAAGCGCCGCGCGTAGATATAGGCCTGTTCCTCCGACCACGATCGGCCGACGGCCTTCGCCGAGCGCATCGTCGATCTCAGCGTGCGCGAGCTCGGCGTACTGCCCGACGCTGAAGCTCGCATCGATCGGCAGGAACGATACGAGCCGATGCTCCAGCTCTCTCTGCTCGGCCTGTGTGGCGACACCGGTGAGCGTCTCGATGCCCTGATAAACCTGCAACGCGTCGGCGGAAACAGCCACGGGCTGCTCGCCGCGTGCGCGCATGCGGCGAGCAAGCGCCACCGCCACGGCCGTCTTGCCGATACCGGTCGGCCCGAACAGGGCGACCAGGTGCGTTGGGCGTGGGCTCATGTGGTGTGTCGGCAAGATCGTGGATAGGACGATGGCCGGCACGGTGCGCCGGATGGGCGCCGGTCCACCCCGGTGGGGCGTGAGTAGGCTTCGTGCGGACGCGAAGACATTCCCGTAGGCTTGCAGCTGATGGAGATCTCCGGCTCCAAGGTGCTGCTGACGGGCGCGACGGGTGGCCTCGGCCATGCGATAGCTCGCGCCCTGTCGGCGCGAGGCGCGCAGCTGATCCTCAGCGGGCGGCGCGTCGACGTGCTGGAGCCGCTGGCCTCCGAGTTGGATGCGCGTGCTCTCGCCGTGGACCTGAGCGAGGTGGCAGAGGTCGATCGTCTGCTCTCAGAGGCAGGTGATCTCGACATTCTCGTCGCGAACGCGGCGTTGCCCGGCAGTGGCAAGCTCGACTCGCTCACGATGGAGCAGATCGATCGCGCGCTGGAGGTAAATCTACGTGCACCGATCGCGTTGGCCCACGCGCTGGTGCCAGAGATGCTGGCACGGGGCCGGGGCCAGCTCGTATTCATGTCCTCTCTGTCGGGCAAGGCCGCCACGGCCGGGAGCTCGATCTACAACGCCACCAAGTTCGGGCTGCGCGGCTTCGCGGGCGCCATGCGCGCCGAGTTGCATGGCACCGGGGTGGGCGTCTCCGCGGTCTTCCCCGGCTTCATCCGTGAAGCAGGCATGTTCGCCGACGCGGAAGTGGAGCTGCCGAGGGGCGTCGGCACGCGTAGCCCCGAGGATGTCGCCAAGGCTGTCGTGGAGGCGATCGAGCGTAATCGCGGCGAGATCGACGTCGCCCCGTTCCCGTTGCGCATGGGTTCCGCCTTCGCCGGCCTGGCACCCGGGCTCTCCGCGGCGGTCACGCGCAAGTCCGGCAGCGACAAGATCTCATACGACTTGGCCGCCAGCCAACGCGCCAAGCAATAGCGCGAAATAAGAAGGTCTCCTACAGAGTCCTTCGCTTCGTCTTAGGCTCGCGTTCGCCTCGCCTTAGGGATGGGTCTCAGGATGGTTGGCGTAACCCGCCCCCACCACCGGAGGTTCGCGTATGAAAAGCAGAGGCATCATCCGAGTAGGTCTCGTCGTCGGCGCTCTCGCCACAGGCGGAGCTGTTGCCGGCATCGCCGGCGCCGCCGCAGCACCCAGCTCCACGACGAGCACGACCCAGTCCACCGGCAACGCGGCCAGTACCCCTTCGACGACGACAACGACACCGTCGAGCACCACCACGACCCCGTCGCAGACGCCGAAAACGCAGACATCGCCGCAGGGATCCAGCGGCCACCCGTGCCCGAACATGGGCGGCAAGTCCGGTTC
The DNA here is from genome assembly GCA_035486255.1 of Solirubrobacteraceae bacterium. Taxonomy (GTDB): domain Bacteria; phylum Actinomycetota; class Thermoleophilia; order Solirubrobacterales; family Solirubrobacteraceae; genus Palsa-744. The sequence continues at coordinate 5,721 of DATHNH010000173.1, forward strand.
CAGCTCGGGCTCGAACTCGGGCTCGACCTATGAAGGCGGCCCTTCGGTAGGCGCTACCAGCCAGTAGTCACGGCCCCTCGGGACCAAGCGGATAGAGCCTCCCGGGCGGCCGATTACCGCCCGGGAGGATCCTCCGCCCGCCTCAGGCCGCTCGAGTGTCGGCCGTCTCTGTCTCCAGCGGCTCTGGCGCAACGGCCAACGGGGTCTCCGTACCCTGGATCGGCCTCACCTTGTCGGCTCCGATCCCCAGGGCCGCGTACACCTTGCGCTCGATCTCACCGGCGATCGCCGGATTCTCGTCGAGATAAGCCTTGGCGTTGCCGCGGCCCTGACCGAGGCGATCGTTGCCATAGGAGAAGAACGAGCCGGACTTCGTGACGATGCCGTGCTCGATGCCGAGGTCCACCAAGCAGCCGGAAGTGGAGATGCCCTTGCCGAACTCGATGTCGAACTCGGCCTGGCGGAAGGGTGCCGCGAGCTTGTTCTTGACCACCTTGACGCGCACGCGGTTGCCGACCGCCTCGGTACCGTCCTTGAGCGTCTCGATGCGCCTGATGTCAAGCCGCTGGGAGGCATAGAACTTGAGCGCGCGCCCGCCCGGCTGGGTCTCGGGCGAGCCGAACATCACCCCCACCTTTTCGCGGATCTGGTTGGTCAGGATGCAGAGCGTCTGAGTGCGATTGAGGTTGCCCGCGATCTTGCGCATCGCCTGGGACATCATGCGCGCCTGCGCGCCGACGGTTTGGTCGCCCATCTGCCCCTCGAGCTCCACGCGCGGGGTCAGCGCGGCGACAGAGTCGATCGCGACGACGTCCACAGCGCCCGAGCGCACCAGCATGTCGGCAATCTCGAGCGCCTGCTCGCCGTAGTCGGGCTGGGAGACGAGCAGCTCGTCGATGTCCACACCGATCTCCTTGGCGTACAGCGGATCCATCGCGTGCTCGGCGTCGATGAACGCGCACACTCCCCCAAGCCTCTGGGCTTCGGCGAGCACGTGGTAGATGAGCGTCGTCTTGCCCGAGGACTCGGGGCCGAACACCTCGACGATGCGGCCCTTGGGCACGCCGCCGATACCGAGCGCCAGGTCGAGCGACAGCGCGCCGGTGGGGATCGCGTCGACACGCACCTGCGCGCCCTCGTCCCCCATGCGCATGACCGAGCCCTTGCCGAACTCGCGCTCGATCTGGCCAAGCGCGCCCTGCAGGGCCGCGTCGCGCGCCTTTGCGGCCTTCTCCTCATCGGTCACGGGCATCGTCTTGCTCCTCCTGTCGAAAGTTGGAGATGAAAATGTATGCGGGCCACCGGACGGAACTATGCGAACGCGTGTTCGCCTGACCACTACAGCTCTACGGCCCGCTCGCGAGTGGCGGTCCGACGGGTCGCCTCCGTCTGAGCGGCCGCTCAGCGCGCCGCGCGGGCGAGGAGGCTCTCCTCGCCGGAGAGGGTCTGGCTCGTGGCGGCGGCGATCTGCACCTGCGTGAGCTCCCCGGGTGCGGCGAGCCCCGCGAAGTTGACTGCCTTGTTGTGGCGCGTGCGTCCGCGCAGGCGCAAAGGATCGGTGCGCGACGGGCCTTCGACCAACACCTCGACCGTGCGGCCCACGAAGCGTTGGGCACG